>NZ_JBBWVD010000060.1:0-19227 GCF_041903745.1 Thiocapsa sp. C2-2m
GTGGCGCTGATTTGCCGCCTTTAGGCGGCCCAAGAACCGTGGGGCCGCGTTAGCGACCCCTTTGCCGCTTTGAGCGGCTCACGAATTCAAAGCCCCCGGCTTTGCCGGGGGATGGTTACTGTCCGCCCGAATAGGTGCATGGGGGCGGACGATACCCGCAATCAGCTGCAGTGTCCGGTGTGGGTAAAAGACAGCCCCCGATGGGGGGCGACGCCCTGGCGATCAGCGTCGGCCAATTGATGCGCACCATCCTGCCTCTGCAGACCAAATCGCCCGACCCGGTCCGACAGCGGTTCCTGAACGAATACCTGGGCCGGCTCGATGCGGACACCGGCAGGGCGGCGGACGACGTCCACTGGCCCACCCTGATCACGCTCGGCGCCGAGATCGGCCTCGAGTCCGCGCAGGTCCGCGACCTCCAGACACGCGTCTTGGCGCAATGGGGCAAGAACCGGTCGATCACCCAACTGCGTCACGACATCGCCAAACTCCTCGAGGATCAGGGCGGTGTCATGACCGCGGTCGAGCTGGCCGAAGCCATTCTGCTGCGTCGCGGATCGGTCCAGCCGTCGCCGACGCGCGAGCGCTGGGCCCGGGCCGTGGTTCGCGCCGCCGTCGAGACCGAGCTGGCGCGTCAGCAGTCGCGTTGGATCCTGCGCCGTTGCGGCAAGCGCATCCTGATCGCCGAGGACACGCAGGGACGGGGCGAAGAGCTGGCCGACTACGCCGAGGCGTTGGGCCAGCTCGCCGACGAATGCGCCGAGCAGCAGCCGCTCCTCTCGCCGGTGCGCACCCTGGAGCGGATCCGCGCACTCCCGGCACCGGACTCCTTCGCCGGGCTCAGCAACCACCGTCTATTGCGCCTGGCCGTCGCCGCCTCGCAGTCCGCCGCGCTGTCCAGCCGCGCGGAGATCTATCCCAAGGGAATGCCCGCCGAGCGCAGCATCGAGCTGGCCCAGGGCGCCTTGCTGGGGAGCGGTGCGCTCTCGGTCGCCCAGGTGCAGGATCGGATCCAGGGCCGCTACCCCGAGGCCCGGCCGCTCCCCGGCCGGCCGCAGCTCGACGCCCTGCTGCAGCGGCTCGATCTGGGCTTCGTCTGGGACGCCAAGGCCGAGCACGGTGAACAGCGCGGCGCCTACTGTCTGCCGCGCGCCGGCTTGCTCGGATACGGCGGCAGCACCATCGCCGCCACGCCAACCAGCGTCCACTACACGCAACAGGAGGCGGGCGACATCGCCGCCGCCCGTGAGCTCGGCCAATTCGATCGGATCGTTCGCAACGCACTCGACTCCGCGCGCTTCCTGGCCCTGTCGGTCCGGCCGACGCTCTGGCGGCGTGCACAGCAGCGCCTGTCAGAGGTCTTCGGGCTGGAGATTGTCAGCTTCGATGCGCTGTTGCTGCGGCATCTGCACGGACTGTGCGACGGCATGGCCAATCCACCCGACTGGCAGGTCGTGCTCAAGGCAGACGCCGCCGATCCGGGCAGCGTCGATTGGTCGCGTCTACAAGGGCTGGTGCGGCGTGTCCTGCCGGCCATGGCCGAAGAGCTCAAGGCAGCGAGTGGGCCGATTCTGCTCACCGATCCCGGACTCATCGCCCGCTACGGCCTGATCGACACCTGGCTCGGCGATCTTCGCCGACATCTACAGGACGACCCGCACGCACAGGCCCTGCTGCTGCTCATCGCCAACGACACCGCAACCGCCGGCGCCGTGATCGAGCGTGTCAGCGTTCCAAGCGGTGCAGGCAGCCGGGAGTTCACACGCATCCCGAGCGCCTGGCTCCTGTCTGCGGACGCGCAGGGTCATCCCGCGGGTCGGCAAGGTGGAGCAGGGTGAACCCGGGTGCTGTGGGTCGGACTTCAGTCCGATCGCCCCCCGTCCCTCGCCGTCTTTGTCGGGCTGATGTCCGACCCACGATGGGTATGCGGTGTTGCGGAAATCGCCTAACCTTGAACGTTTCGACAAGTGGGCTTCTCCATGGCCATCATGACTTTCAACATCCCGGACAACATCGCCAAGGCCGAGCAGCAGTGCTGTCGACAAGCGGCCTTTGAGCAACTCACTGCGGCCCGTCCCGCGCGGCCGGCGTTGACCGAAGCGGTCGCTCGCGCGGCACGCGAGTCCGCTCGCCCGTGACGCACCCTATCGAGCTGAAGTGGATCGAGAAATGTGTAACGGAGCAAAACTATCGCTACTCGCGTCACGGTGACCGCGAGCGCCAGAACGATGGCCTCACCCTGGACGAAGTTGAGCAAGTGCTGATGAGTGGCCGCATCATCGAACAGTATCCGGACACAGGGCGTGGCGAGAGCTGTCTCCTCGTTGGTTTCACCGACGTTGGCAAGCCAGTTCACGTCGTTTGCGGCAGGATGGGCGTATCGCTCGTGATCGTCACGGTCTACATCCCCATGCCGCCTAAATTCAAGAATCCCTATGAACGAGGCAACTGAGCCATGGGCGAACAATGCAGCTTCTGCGGTAATCGGAATCTGACCCCGGGGACCACTCGGTACATCCACCAGCACAATGGCGAGATGCTCTTCGTCGAGCAGGTTCCCTGCCTCGAATGTAACTATTGCGGAGAGCAGTACTTCACTATCGCGGTCTTGAAGCAGATCGAGGCCGACCATCGCGCCATCGCCGAGCATCGCAAGCAACCGAGTCGAGTCATTCAGGTCGCGGTGCAGGAGTTTCAGGCGCCGGCCGGATGATCCACCCCCAACGCCTCCTCGCCGACCTCCAATCCCTGCTGCCCCGGCTCGAGCAGGACATCCTGGCCTACAGCCGGACCAAACCCGAACTGGAGGCGCACCTCGAGGCCGAGTACGCCAAGGCGCGGGAGGCCAGCCGCACCGCGGAGTATTTCGTCGCCTGGCGCGAGGCGCAGATCACCCAGGCCGCCGCGGCTTGGGTGCTGACCGGCGTCTTCGTGCGCTTTCTGGAGGACAACCGGCTGCTGGATGCGCCGCTCATCTCGGGGCCGGCGGACCGCTCAGGCCATGGGTCAGGCGGCGGAGCGGGGCAGGGCGCGCTCCAACAGGCGAAGGACCGGCAGAGCGTCTATTTCGCGGAGCATCCCACCCATGCCGAGCGCGACTATCTGCTGGCCGTCTTCGAGGACCTGGCGACCCTGCCGGCGATGGCCGAGCTGCTCGACCGCGCCAACAATCCGCTCTGGCAGCTCCCGCTCTCGGCCGACGGCGCCAAGGCCCTGATCGACTTCTTTCAGCGTCTCGACCCCGAGACCGGCACCATCCTGCACGACTTTACCTGCTCCCCAGCTGGCTCCCCAGCTGGCTCCCAAGCCGGCGCCGACGATGCCCCGGCCATGGACACCCGCTTCCTCGGCGATCTCTATCAGGATCTCTCCGAGTCGGTGCGCAAGCGCTATGCGCTGCTCCAAACCCCCGAGTTCGTCGAGCGCTTCATCCTGGATCACACCCTGGAGCCGGCCAAGGCTGCTTTCGGTCTGCCGGGGCTCAAGCTGATCGACCCCACCTGCGGATCGGGCCACTTCCTGCTGAGCGCCTTCCAGCGGCTGTTCGACGACTGGCAGCGGCGCGAGCCCGCCACCAACGCCCGCGCCCTGGCCCAGCGGGCGCTCGACGCCATCCACGGCGTCGACATCAACCCCTATGCCATCGCTATCGCCCGCTTCCGCCTGCTGATCGCCGCCATGACGGCGGCGGGCAGCGACCGGCTCAAAGACGCGCCGGACTTCCATTTCAACCTCGCCGTCGGCGACTCGCTCCTGCACGGGCCGCGACACGAATCGCAAGGGCAGGGCATCCAGGGCGACATGCTCGACGACAGCCTGACCCACGTCTTCGAGGTCGAAGACAAGGCCAAGCTGGAACGCATCCTCGGCCAGCGCTACCCGGTCGTGGTCGGTAACCCGCCCTATATCACCGTCAAGGACAAGGCGCTGAATCAGGCGTATCGGGACAAGTACACGGCCTGTCACATGAAATACTCGCTCGGGGTGCCGTTCACCGAGCGCTTTTTCGATCTGACCCTGCTGGCGCAGGACAACCGTCCGGCCGGGTTCGTCGGCATGATCAACGCCAACTCCTTTATGAAGCGCGAGTTCGGCAGAAAGCTGATCGAGGACTATCTGCCGCGCAAGGATCTCACCCATGTGATCGACACATCAGGCGCCTACATCCCTGGGCACGGGACGCCGACGGTGATCCTCTTCGGGCGTAACCAGACGCCCCGCGGCGATCGGCTGCGCGCCGTGCTCGGGATTCGCGGCGAGCCGTGCACGCCGAAGGATGCGGCGCAGGGCAAGGTGTGGCGGTCGATCGTCGATCTGCTGGAGCGGCCGGGGAGTGAGAGCGCGTTTGTCAGCGTGGCCGACCAAGGACGTGATTTGTACGCGAAGCATCCTTGGAGTGTTGGCGGCGGTGGCGCGACGGATTTGAAACTGCTTCTTGAGGCAAATGCTAGCCGCTTGCTGTCCTCGATCGCGACGCATTTGGGGATTACTTCAGTCACAGGCGAGGACGAACTCTACATTCTCGGTAGCTACGAGATAGCCAGACGTAAGCAGATTGAATCTGTTCGAGGGCTGGTTGTCGGCGACCTGATCCGCGACTGGAGCTGTTCCGATCATGCCGCGGTTTGGTTGTATGACGATTCACTCAGCCTGATGGAGATCGAGTCCCTTCCTGCGACATTTCGCTATTTTTGGCCTTTCAAGCGATGCCTTTCGGGTCGAAAGCGATTCGGTACGCCGATGCTGGATAAAGGGCTGACATGGTATGAGTATCAAGAGATATACCGGGATAAGCTTAGTACGCCACTCTCCATCACCTTCGCCGAAGTCGCCACCCACAATCATTTCGTCCTTGACCGGGGCGGTAAGGTCTTCAATCGCACGGCGCCAGTAATCAAACTTCCTGCTGCCGCGCGCGAGGCCGATCATCTAGCCCTGCTCGGCCTGCTCAACAGCTCGACCGCGTGTTTCTGGATCAAGCAGGTCTTTCACTGTAAAGGAAGCACCGTCGATACCAAAGGTGCTCGGCAAACGACAGTCGCCTTTGAGAACTTCTACCAGATCGCAGGAACCTTCCCATCGCCGCCGACCCCGAACGCAAATCCCACGATCTCGCCCATCAACTCGACCAACTCGCCCTCGATCTCGCCGCGCTCGACCCGTCCGAAATCCTCTCACGGAGTCACGGAGATCACGGAGAACAGCCTGAATCCCCTCCGTGTCTCCGTGTCTCCGTGTCTCCGTGAGAGATCCGAAGACCGCCCTCGCCGAAGCCGAGCACCAGACCGTAGGATGCGGTGAGGAACGAACCGCAACGATCGCGAATGATGCGGTTCGCTCTCGCTCACCACATCCTACGACAGGCATCGATTCGAGCCGCGTCCGTGTAGGTCTCCCAGCCATGCTCGATCAGGCCCAAGCCGAATCCGAGTCTGTCGCGCGCCAAATGATCGCCCTTCAGGAAGATCTCGACTGGCTCAACTACCGTCTCTACGGCCTGACCGACGACGACCTCTGCTACAACGCCACCCCGCCCGAGATGCGTCTCGGCGAGCGCCCCTTCGAGATCCTCCTCGCCCGCCGCCTTTCGGCGGGCGAGACCCAGACCACCTGGTTCGCGCGCCACAACAGCACCCCCGTCACCGAGATCCCCGACCACTGGCCGGCGGACTACCGGGCGCTGACCGAGCGCCGGCTCCGGGCGATCGCCGACAACCCCTGGATCCGTCTGATCGAGCAGCCCGAGTACAAGCGCCGCTGGAACCGCGAGCCGCCGGAGAGCCGCCGGCGCCGCGCCCTGCGCGACTGGCTGCTCGATCATCTGGAAGGGCTCGCTCGATCCTCGGAGCAGGGAGGGTCCGCACAGCGGACCCTACAGACCGTCGCCCGGCTCGCCGAGCGTGCCCGGCACGATGCGTCGTTCCAGCAGGTCGCCGCGCTCTATACCGGCTCCGACACCTTCGATGCCCGCACCCTGGTCGGCGAGCTGGTCGAGGGCGATCAGGTGCCGCAGATGGCCGCCGCGCGCTACAAGCCGAAGGCCATGTCCAAACACCGCGCCTGGCGCGAGACCTGGGACAAGCAGCGCGCCGAGGACGCCATCGACGCCCGCACCGCGCTCGATCCGTCCGATCCGGAGTTCCTGACCGCCGAGCAGGCTAAGGCGCTCAAGGCCGAGCAGATCGGCGACATCCCGCTGCCGCCCAAATACGCCTCCGCCGACTTCCGCAAGCCGAGCTACTGGGGCCTGCGCGGTAAGCTCGACGTTCCCAAGGAGCGCTTCTTCAGTCTGCCCGGCTGCGAGCGCGCCGGCGACGCCACCCCGGTCATCGGCTGGGCCGGGCTGGATCATCTGCAGCGCGCCGGGGCCATCGCCACCTGGTATCTTGAGCGCAAGGAGCAGGACGGCTGGGACGCCGAGCGGCTCACACCCATGCTGGTCGCCCTCGACGAGCTGATCCCCTGGCTCAAGCAATGGCACAACGCACTCGACCCGGAATTCGGCGAGCGATTAGGCGACTATTACGACGGATTCCTCCTCGAAGAGCTGCGCCAGTTGGAGCGCTCGCGCGACGAGTTGGAGGCGTGGGAGCCCGCGGCGCCCCGTCGCGGACGACGCTGATCAGATCCGTGACGCAGCCGACCCACCCACCTATCCTGGTGACGCAGCTCCCGCTGCGTCACCCACGAGACGAAGCTCTGCTTCACGGGTTTGCCGATGAGCGGTGGGCTGGATTCGTGAAGCAGAGCTTCATCTCCCGGGTCGCGAAGCGGGAGCTTCGCGACCAGGACGGGGGGTACTGGGCAGCGTCTCGTTTCGAAGACGATCCGGCGGTAGGCTGGTGACGCAGCTCCTGCTGCGTCACCCACGAGATGAAGCTCTGCTTCACGGGTTTGCCGATGAGCTGTGGGCTGGGTTCGTGAAGCGGAGCTTCGTCTCTCGGGTCGCGAAGCGGGAGCTTCGCGACCAGGACACCAGGGCAGCCACTCGGCACGAATAACTGACCACTGACCAGGATAGGTCCTTCACGAGGTACCCATGACTCGCAGCCGCTACCGTTTTCTCGGCAATGATGCTCCGTACTTCCTGACGATGACGATCAATCAGTGGCTGCCGGTCTTCACCCGGCCTGCAACGGTCGATGTGATCCTGGACAGTTGGCGGTATCTCCAGACACATCATGCCTTCCAGCTGCATGGTTATGTGATCCTGGAGAACCATCTGCATCTGGTCGCCCGTGCTCCGGAGCTGGATCGGGACGTGCAGCGGTTCAAGTCGTTTACGGCGAGACAGATTATCGGGGTCCTGGAGGATGCCGGCGCTCAGCGGCTATTGAAAATGCTGCGATTGTTCAAGGGCGAGGGGAAAGTCGAATCGACTTTTCAGGTCTGGGAAGAAGGCAGTCATCCCCAGCGGATCGAGCATGAGGACGTGATGCGCCAGAAGATCGATTATTTGCACTACAATCCGGTCAAACGCGGTTACGTGGATCGACCCGAGCATTGGCGCTGGTCAAGCGCGCGGGATTATTTGGGACAGCCGGGGTTAATCGAGGTCGACACCGGCTGGATGGGTTCGTGAATCGGAGCTTCCTCTCTCGGGTCTCGACGCGGGAGCTTCGCGACCAGCGCTGTACACCTTCGACGACCTTCGGTTCGCCCGACGCGCGCAGCGTCTGAGGACGGAGCCGAGCGTCTTGGTGCCGACGGGTTGATATAAGTTTGCGCAATTCGCTCCACTCAAGTCTGGATGGCAGGGAAGACCACAACGCATGACACTCATCAAAGACCTGATCCACATCCCCGAGCGCGTCCAGCGCGGGGATTTCGTGCTCAACCTGGCCAGCGGCCTGGAGGAGGACGCCGTCGAGCAGACGCTCCGGGACTATGTCGTCACCCCGCAGCTCGCGCGCTGTTTCGAAGACGCCCTGAGCTTCGTGAAGAGCGCGGTCACGGGCGGGAGGAACCGCAACAAGGGCGCCTATCTGCACGGCAGCTTCGGCACGGGTAAGTCGCACTTCATGGCGGTGCTGCACTTGCTGCTGCAGGGCTATGTCCTGGCGCGCGCCATCCCGGAGCTGGCGGCTGCGGTCGCCAAGCACAGCGACTGGATGCAGAGCCGCAACATTCTGCTGGTTCCTTACCACATGATCGGCGCCGCGAGCATCGAGGCCGGCGTGCTCGGCGGCTATGCGCGGCACATCCGCAAGCTCCACCCGAACGCCCCGGTCCCCGGCTTCTATATGAGCGGGCGTCTGTTCGAGGACGCCCGAGCGATGCGCCGGCACCTGGGCGACGAGCGGTTCTTCGCCGCGCTGAACGCCCCGGGCGAGGCTGGCGGGCGGGCTGGCGGAAGCGACGACGGCTGGGGCGATGCCGCGACCGGCTGGGATGCCGCGAGCTTCGATGCCGTGACGTCCGGACCGATGGGGGGTCACGCGGACGAGCACGACCGTGACCGGCTGGTCAGTGACTTGGTCGGGAGCCTGTTTACGTCGTTTGCGGACCTGGCCAACACCCAAAGCGGCGGCTATCTCGAATTCGACGAGGGGCTGCGCGTCATGACCGGGCACGCCAAGGCGCTCGGCTACGATGCCGTCATCCTCTTTCTGGACGAGCTGATCCTCTGGCTCGCGAGCCGTCTGTCCGACCGCAACTTTATCAACAGCGAGATCCAGAAGGTCGTCAAGCTGGTCGAGACCGGCATCCCGCGCGCGCTCCCGGTGATCAGCTTCATCGCCCGTCAGCGCGACCTGCGCGAGTTCGTCGGCGATCAGTACAGCGGGGTCGAGCAGGAGATCCTGAGCGACTCGCTGAAATACTGGGAGGGGCGCTTCCACACCATCACGCTGGAGGACCGCAACCTGCCGGTGATCGCCCAGCGGCGTCTGCTTGCGCCCGTCGACGCGGCGGCGCGGGGCCAGATCGATGCGGCCTTTGCCCAGACCGAAACGATGCGCGAAGACGCCTTCAACCTGCTGCTCACCAGCGGGGGCGACCGCGAGATGTTCCGTGCGCTCTATCCCTTCAGCCCGGCCCTGGTGCAGGCGCTGGTCGCGCTGTCATCGGCGCTGCAGCGCGAGCGAACGGCGCTCAAGGTGATGCTGATGCTGCTGGTGGAGCAGCGCGAGACCCTGGCGCTGGGCAGCCTCATCCCGGTGGGCGATCTCTACGACGTCATCGCCTCCGAGGCCGAGCCCTTCTCCGAGCAGATGCGTCAGCATTTCGACAACGCCAAGCTGCTGTTCGAGCGCAAGCTGATACCGCTGCTGGAGATGGAGCATCAGATCGGCGTTCAGGCGCTGCGTGAGCTGCCGCCTGGCGATCCGCGGGGGCAGGCATTCAACAACGACCTGCGTCTGCTCAAGACGTTGGTGCTGGCCGCGCTGGTTCCCGAGGTCGAGAGCTTCAAACAGCTCACGGCGACCAAGCTCGCGGCCCTGAATCACGGCACCATCCGCTCGCCGATCCCCGGCCAGGAGGCCCGCACGGTGCTGCAGAAGTGCCGCAAATGGGCGGGGCAGGTGGGCGAAATCAAGATCTCGGAAGACACCAGCCCGATCATCGGCGTGCAGCTCTCGGGCGTGGATACCGAGAGCATCCTCGAGCAGGCGCGCATCAACGACAACGACGGCAACCGCCGGCGTCTGGTCAAGGAGATGGTCTTCGATGCCTTCGGCATCCGCGACGACAATCGGCTCTTCGTCGAGCACGAATGGGTGTGGCGCGGCACCCGTCGGCGCGTCGAGGTCCTGTTCCAGAACATCCGCGAGATCACCGACGAGCGCTATTTCGAGGCGCGCGACGATCAGTGGAAGGTCCTCATCGACTTCCCCTTCGATACCGGCAACTACTCGCCGACCGACGATCAGGCCAAGGTCAGGGATTACGAGGGCGCGGGCGGACAGGCGCGAACCCTCTGCTGGCTGCCCTATTTTCTCAGTCAGAGCGCCCGTCAGAATCTGGGCAAGCTGGTCGTGCTCGAAGACATCCTCAAGAGCGAGGACAGCTTCAACCGCTACAGCCGCCATCTCAGCCCTCAGGATCGGGCGAGCGCTCGGACACTGCTCGACAATCAGCGCAGCCAGCTGCGCCAACAGATGAAGGACATCCTGATGGGCGCCTACGGTGTCGCGGCACCCTTGCCCGGATCGCTCGACAACACCGATCTGCTCGAATCGCAGCTCATGTCGCTGCAGCCCGGATTCACGCCGAGACCGCCGCAGGGCACGACCATGGCGCGGGCTTTCGAGCAACTGCTCGGACAGGCGCTGGCGTTTCAGTACCCGGATCATCCGGCCTTTTTTGAGCTTCAAGGCGACGGCGAGGTCCGACCGGGCGATCTGGGCAAGGTCTTCACGGAGCTGCGCCGCGCCATCCATGCCCCGCACGGGCGCATCGACGTGGACAGCCCGCTGCGTCCGCTGATGCGCCAGATCGCCCAGCCGCTGAAGCTCGGGGAGATGCACGAGCGTCACTTCATCTTCAAGGAGGACTGGCCTCAGCACCTCGGCCGCGAGCTGGCCAAGGCGGGCGGGGAGGTGACCGTGGGGGCGCTGCGCGCGGCGATGGACCTGCCGCAGCCCAAAGGGCTGCCGACGGCCGTGCAGAATCTGCTCATCCTGATCTTTGCCGAGCACGGCCAGTACGCCTTTACCTTTCATGGCGGTCCTTACGAGGATGTCTCGCTCAAGGACATCCGCGACGACCTGGTGTTGATCAAGCAGGATCTGGCCGAGCCTGCGCTCTGGAAGCAGGCACTGGATCACGCGGGTGCCTTGTTCGGACTGACGATCAACCCTTTGAGAACGGCGAACAACCAGAACGCCCTGCAAAAAGAGGTGCGCGACGCGGCCAAGACCTATCTGGAGCCCTGTCGTACGCTGCTGGCCGATCTGACCGATCAGCTCGGCGCCTTGGGTCTTTCGGCGAGCGGCAATCGACTCGCCAATGCCACACTCGCCGTCGCGGTGCTGGACGATCTGCACGGGCGCGAAGGGCCAGCGTTGGTCGCCGCCTTGGCGGGCATTACACCCGTCACCAGCCTGCCGGCGCTGGCCCGCAGCATCATCGCCGCGACGCGCGTGAGCAATGCCATCGCGGACAACAACTGGGCCTTGTTGGAGGCCGTATGGGACGGCGGCGAGGGTGTGCGGATCAAGCGCGCCGTGGCCGACGCCCTGGCAGCGGACGAACTGGTCACCTCCCTGGCCGATGCGCTCAAGCAGGCCCAAGCGGATGCGACGCGGTTGATCCGGCTGCCGCCGGTCGTTCCCCCGGTCGTGCCGCCACCGGAGCCGCCCCCGGGACGCAAGGGCAAGAAGGTGCTGAAGAAAGACGATCGCCAAGGCTTGGATGTCGACGAGGCCCGCCGCGTTCTGAAGGAGATCGAGCCGCTGCTGCAGGACGGGGTGACACTGGATATCCGTTATCAGGTCATCGCGGACACGGATAACTGAGGAGCCCGCCGCACGGCTCCGATTTTCACAACATAACCGCTGACAACAGATGAAGCACCATGCAAAATCAAGCGGTTCTCGCTCTCGAAAATAGCTCTTGAACGACGATTCTCGTTGTCTATCATGCCATGAGTTTCAAGAAGGGACGGTACCCATGAAACCCTCGTTTGCACTTGAGCGCAAACGCAGCGCGGTTCGCGAGGCGACGTCTCGCTTCCGCACGGCGAATCCTCGCATCTTCGGGTCGGTCCTTCACGGCACTGACAAGGACGACAGCGATCTCGATCTGTTGGTCGACCCACTGCCCGGTGCCACGCTGTTCGACCTGGGCGGTCTACAAGTCGAACTAGAAGACCTCTTGGGCGTGCCGGTCGATCTGCTGACGCCTGGTGATCTGCCACCAAAATTCCGCGTTCGGATTTTGGCTGAGGCGCAGCCTGTATGAACGAGTTGCGCCTGTGTGACTACCTTGAGCACGTCCAGCAGGCTGCGACGGATGCGTGCAGCTTCGTGGATGGTTTAAGCAAAAACGAGTTCCTGGCTGACAAGCGCTCCCAGCAGGCCGTCGTCATGAGCCTGATCATCATCGGGGAAGCGGCGACGAAGGTGATGGATCGTCACCCTGAGTTCACCCAGGCGCACGCGTCAGTGCCGTGGCGTAGCATGCGGGGCATGCGCAACCGCATCGCTCATGGTTACTTTGAGATTAACCTAGATGTCGTATGGGACACGGTGCAGACGGCGCTCCCGGCGTTATTGAAACAACTGCCTGCCTTGCGCGATGATGCCGACACGATAGGCCAGGACGCTCTCGGCCCGGATGAGTCCCGACCGTGATCCCTCCGCTGCACCGCTGGGTGCCGGGCTCCGCACGGGCCGAGCGTGAGCGCCGTTGATCGGATGCCTCCTGCGACGCCAAGGATCGGTATCACTAAAGAGCCTCCGATGACCTCAGCCTTACCGAATCCGGCCGTCTCCGTCCACTCCGAGTACCCAGCGGCCGCGCTCCCGAGCGCCGTGCTCACCCAGGTGCAGGCGATCCTGACCAAGGACGCCGAGGCGGATCGGATTGCGCTGGTCTGGCCCGAGCCCATCGAACCGCGCGAGCTGCGGCGGCAGCTCTCGGACACGCGGCTGCGGGTCGTCTACTGCCCCTCGGAGCTGGCGATGCGCGAGCTGCTGGTGACGCACGCGACGGGGGACGAGCGTCTGGTGATGCTCTCGCCTTTCGATGAAACGCGCCTGTCCAAGGACGTCTTAGCGCGCCTTTGGGGTTGCGAGCCGAAGCGCATCAGCCCCTGGCGGACACTGGAGCAACTGCTGCGCGTGCGCCAGATCGATCCGCGTCTGACCGGCAAACCCTATCGCTGGATTGCCGAGGCCCTGGTCGATGCCTATGACCGCTATCGCGGGCGGATTCAGTTCGGCGATGTGCTGGATGTCGACAAGGCGTGGCGCGCCCTGGCATTGGCGCGGCTCGATTTCACGGCCGAAGCGCTCGATCTGGACGCGCTTCTGGATTGGTCGCGCGGATCGCAGGTCGGCGCGGCGGTCTCATCGCTCCCCGAGCCCCTGATCGCGCACCTGGGTGACTGGCTGGCGCCCCGGCTTGGCGCCTCGACCGAGCTGGTCCTGAGCCTGTGGCGACAAGGGCACGCGGGCGACATGGTGGCGATTGGCCTGGTCTGCTCGGTGCTGTATCGCGACGGGCTGACGCCGGACCAGGCCGTCTTCCAGGCCCGGGGCCGGCTGCGCGAGCGCCTCATCGGCGGCGCTCGGATCGAGGATACGACGCTGCAGGACTACGGCCGCACCACCGTGGCGTATCTGGAACGGTTTCTGGCCGACCACCCTTATCGCACGCTGGATGCTCCGCTTGCGCAAGCCGAGCAACTCCTGGCGAGTCTCGACATGCGCCCGCTCGCGGCATCTTCCGACCTGCTTCCGGGTGGTTTCAGCCTGCGGCTCGATCGGCTCGCGCAGACGCTCAAAACGGCGCTTGCGGGCAAACCGATCGAGCCCGCGCTTTCCGCCCTGTCGGATCTTCAACGTCATCAACTCGCCAAGGTCCGCACGGAGCAACTCGGCACGGCAGAGCTGGCGGTCCGCGCCTGCCGTTGGCTGAGAACCGAGGAGACGGAGCGGGGGAGCCGGCCGGAGGAGATCGGAGACTATGTCGAGAGCGGCGGCTATCTGGACTGGGCCCGCAGCCGCCTCTGGTCGGGCGACGCGCATGAGGCCATGAACCGTGTCTTCACGCAGTTGGTCGGCCAGATCTCCGCGCGGCGCGAGCGTCTGAACGAGCGCTTCTCGCACCATCTGCCGGCCATCGCGCGCGGAGATCAGGTCGATGCGTCGGTCTTGCCGGTCGAGCGGGCGATGGAGGGCCTGGTCGCTCCGCTGGCGAAGCAGCAGCCGGTGCTGGTTTTGGTGCTCGACGGGATGAGTCAGGCGGTCTACCGCGAGCTTGCAGGCGATCTGCTGCACGACGGATGGGTGGAGCTGCAACCCGCTGACAGCACCGGCCCCTGTTGTCTGCTCGCCGCCTTGCCGACGATCACCCGGATCAGCCGCTATGCCTTGCTGGCCGGCATGCTGGGCGAGGGCGGCGGCGCCGACGAGAAGAAGGCCTTTGCCGCGCATCCCGCCTTGAAGAGGCTCTCCTCGACGAAGTGTCCTCCCCGGTTGTTTCACAAGGTCGATCTCCAGCAGGCGGGCAGTGGTGCTTTGGCCGAAGAGGTGCGCGAGGTCATCGCGGGCCAGTCGCATAAGGTCGTCGGTGCGGTCGTCAATGCGGTCGATGACCAGTTGAGCAGCGGTGCGCAGGTGTCCGTGCGCTGGTCGGTGGCATCGATCGGCCTGCTGCGCCGGATCCTGGAGGCCGCCCGGGAGTCGCGAAGGCTGGTGATCCTCACGAGCGACCATGGCCATGTGTTGGATCACGACATGACGCTGGTGAAAACGGCTGCCGAGGCGGAGCGCTTCAAGCCATCGAGTGAGCCGGTCGGGGTCGGCGAGGTGCGGGTCTCGGGCGAGCGCGTCGTGCTTCCCGGCAACCAGGTCATCCTGCCCTGGTCCGAGCGGATTCGCTATACGGCGAAGAAGATGGGTTATCACGGCGGCGGCTCGCTCCAAGAGGTGCTGATTCCGTTCGGCGTTTATCGAAGTGCCGGCGAGACCGGGCCGATCGAGGGTTGGCGGGAAGTCGCGCGACAGGCGCCCGATTGGTGGGCGCTCGGGCCAGTTGCGGAGCCGAATGCCGCGGCCTTGGGTGATGCGGTCCCGACGTCTTCGGCCAGACCGCCGAAGCCGTCGAAGCGGGACGCGCGCAACCTTGACCTGTTCGCCGCACCGCCGACAGCCGCTTCTGAGCCCGGTGCCGTGCCCGGTCCTGTGCCGGATTCCGCGTCGGGTTCCAACGCGGCGGGCGAGGGCGATTGGATCGCGGCCCTCATGGCTTCGCCGGTTTACGCGCAGATGAAGGCGCGCAACGCTCGAGTGATGGTGAGCGAGACGCAGCTTCGGCAGCTTCTGGAGCTGCTCTCCCGGGCGGGCGGTCAACAGATGGCCGCCGCCGTGGCGCAAGGCTTGGGTCTTCCCGAGATCCGCCTGTACGGACTCCTGGCGGGCGTGCAGAAGCTGCTGAATGTCGATGGCTATCCGGTCCTGGCGATCGATCGGGTGTCCAAGACGATCCGGCTCGATCTGGCCTCGCTGAAGACCCAGTTCGAGCTGTGAGCATCAGTCAGCAGCGCAGAGACGACATCATCGACGCACTGCGGCGCGGCACCGTTCCGCAGTACGGGCTCGACGCGCTTGCGGTGGGGCTCGCGCCCTTCGAGGGCGCGTTCGACGACGAGCTGACGAAGGTCGCGCGTGGGCGCGGGCAGTTCAAGGCGATTCGCGGCGAGTACGGCAGCGGCAAGACCTTCGTCGCCCGCTGGCTGCGCGAGCGCGCCCATCGCCTGGGCTTCGCCTGCGCCGAGGTGCAGATCTCCGAGACCGAGACGCCGCTGCATCGCCTGGAGACGGTCTACCGGCGTCTGATCGAGCGTCTGACCACGGCGGATTCGCCCTCCGGGGCCTTCCGCAATGTTATCGATGCCTGGTTCTTCGCGCTCGAGGAGGACGTGATCGCTCAGGGCGAGGTGGATCCCAACGACGTCGCCGCCTTGATGCAGGCCACGGACGCGCTCATGGAGAGACGTCTCGGCGAGGTGGTGCGCTCGGCACCAGCCTTTGCGCTGACCCTGCGGGCCTATCGGCGCGCGCTGCTTGAAGGGCGCGACGACATCGCCGACGGGCTGCTGGCCTGGATGGCCGGTCAGCCGAATATCGCCGCGACGATCAAGCGTTACGCGAGCATCAAAGGGGACATCGACCACTTCGGCGCCCTGAGCTTCCTGCAGGGCGTGCTGACCATTCTGAAAGACTCCGGCCATCCGGGGCTGCTCCTGGTCCTGGACGAGGTCGAAACCCTGCAGCGCATGCGCGGCGACGTCCGAGACAAGAGCCTGAATGCGCTACGGCAACTGATGGACGAGATCGACAGCGGACGTTTTCCGGGGCTCTATCTGGTGATCACCGGGACGACGGCATTCTTCGACGGACCCATGGGGGTGCAGCGCTTGCCGCCCTTGGCGCAGCGGCTCGCCGTGGATTTCGCGACCGACGCACGCTTCGACAATCCGCGCGCCGTACAGATTCGGCTCAAGGGCTTCGACGTTGCGTCCTTGTGCGAGGTGGGCCGCAAGGTGCGTGATCTCTATTCCGGGGCTCTTGCCGAGGATCGGGCAGAGGGCAGGGCGCCCGGGCGCCTCGCCGAGATAGTCGACGACGCCTATGTCGCCGCGCTCGCCGGGGCCGTGACGGGCGCGCTCGGGGGAAAGGTCGGGATCGCCCCGCGGCTGTTTCTGAAGAAGCTGGTCGGCGAGGTCTTGGATCGCGTCGATCAGTTCACCGACTTCGACCCGCGGCAGCACTATGCACTGACCGTCGGCGACCGGGAGCTGACCGCTGTCGAGCGTGCAGCGCGATCCGCCCGCGGGGTCGACGACATCGAGCTGGATCTGTGAGCGCCTTCGATCGCCTGCATCCCGCGCTACAACACCACATCGTCAACAGCCTCGGCTGGAGATCACTGCGTCCGCTGCAGGAGGCGACCATCGAGCCGATCCTGCGCGGGGAGCACGCCATCCTGCTCGCCCCGACCGCCGGCGGAAAGACCGAAGCGGCGGCCTTTCCGGTGCTCTCGCGCATGCTGAGCGAGCGCTGGGAAGGGCTCTGCGTCCTCTACATCTGTCCGATCAAGGCGCTGCTGAACAACCTGGAGCCGCGGCTGGCGCACTACGCCGGATTGCTGGGGCGCCGTGTTGCGCTGTGGCACGGCGATGTCGGCCCGGGGCGCAAGGCCAGGCTCGTCTCAGATCCGCCGGACATCCTCCTGACGACGCCTGAGTCCCTGGAGGTGATGCTGATCTCCAAGCGCATCGACCATCGGCGGCTGTTCGCGAATCTGCGCTGCGTCATCATCGACGAGGTCCACGCCTCCGCCGGCGACGACCGCGGCTGGCACCTGATGTATGTGCTCGAACGGCTGGGTCACATCGCTGGCCGGGAGCTGCAGCGCCTGGGACTCTCGGCAACGGTCGGCAACCCCGAGCAGCTCTGCGACTGGCTGGCCGCAGGCTTCGCACAGCCTCGCAGCGTCATCGATCCGCGGACGGACGCGGGCGCAGCGCCGCAGATCGCGCTCGATTGGGTCGGCAACCTAAGCAACGCGGCGCTGATCATCTCCAGGCTGCACCGAGGCGAGAAGCGGCTGGTCTTCTGCGATAGCCGGGCCAGGGTCGAAGAGCTTGCCATCGCGCTGCGCGGGTTGGGCGTGAGCACCTACGTCTCGCACAGCTGCCTCAGCCTCGAGGAGCGGCACGCGGCGGAGGCGGCGTTCAGCCAGGGGCAGGATTGCGTGATCGTCGCGACCAGTACCCTGGAGCTGGGCATCGACGTGGGTGATCTGGATCGGGTCATTCAGATCGATGCTCCGGGCACCGTGGCGTCCTTTCTGCAGCGCATCGGACGAACACCGGTCGACGCGCCGGGACGGCACGGAACTGTCTCTTTCTGATCACCAAGGAGGAGGCGTTTCTGCCGGCCGTCGGTCTGCTGCAGCTGTGGAGCGAAGGCTTTGTCGAGCCGATCGAGCCGCCGCCGATGCCGTTGCACATCTTCGCCCAACAAATGATGGCGTTGGCGTTGCAGGAATCGGGGATCACCAAGGCCGACTGGCCGGCCTGGATGGGGCGACTTCCCGGACTGGCGGGCTTCGAGCGCAAGGAGCTGAACCAGATCTTAGACTTTATGCATGAGACCGAGATCCTCCATGCCGATCAGGGGCTGGTCGGGATCGGCCCATCGGGGGAGTACCATTTCGGGGCTAAGCACTTCATGGAGCTGTTCTCGGTCTTCGTCAGCCCGCCGTCGATCCAGGTCTTTCATGGCCGACAGCAGATCGGAGAGGTCCATCAGTCGACCTTCATCTTGAAAGAGGAGGGGCCAGCCGTGCTTACGCTGGGCGGGCGCTCTTGGGCAACGAAGTACATCGATTGGCCAAGACGCAAGGCCTACGTCGAGCCGACCGAGCTGCACGGGCGCTCACAATGGCTGAGCGCGGGTCAACCCTTGCATTTTAGGCTCTGTCAGGCGGTAGCCCGAGTGCTCGGGGGCGAGGAGGACGCGCATGAGGATGGCGTCGTCTTCTCCCGACGCGCCATAGAGCACATGGCAGCGCTGCGTGAGGAATTCGACTGGGTCGAGCCGGGCAAGACGTTCCTCATCGACTACGCGCACGACAGGATCCTCTGGTGGACCTTCGCCGGCCGGCTCCTCAACGCGGCGATTGCCGACGCGCTGGCCGGAGAGGCCGTCAAGGTCACCGCCGACAACCTCGCGGTCAGCTTCACCGGCGCGCTCGATCCGGCAGCGCTGAAGAAGGCGATCGCCGAGAAGGTTCTGGCCGAGACGGCCGAGCTTACACTGCCGCTCGATGAAGAATTCATCGCCGAGCTGAAATTCGGTGAATGCCTACCGGACGCGTTGCGCGAGCGCGAGATGGCAGAGCGCTATGCGGTTTCCCAGAGCCTTGCAGTGCTTCGCAATGCGTCTGTAAAGACGATTCGGCAACATTTCATACCTTAGCATCCGGCGAAGCAATTCCGTAACCGGGGGAAACAAACAAAAACAGCAATTTGCGGGCATGTTTCTGCAGAATTTCTTCGCGGTGCCGCGAACTAAAAAAGGTGAACGCCCGACCGTCGCGAAGAGAAAAGGTGAATAGCCGGGGATCGCTGGATTTTTCACAATGCCATCGACCTGTTCCTATCCGATCCGAGCTCTCTGCTTCCCACATAATCTGGTTAAATCAGAGAAATAGGCGTACCTTTGCCTTGTCAGGACGATTAAAGGTCGCGAGGATGAAGGTGAATATTAGGCGCTCAGGAAACACATCTTTAACCAAGGTTGCTTGATCCGGGCTCCCTGTGCCTTGGTCGAGGCATCGGAGCGACATGACAGAGAGCCGGAGTCGGGCAGCTGAGGAAAGGTTCGAGCAACCGGATCGGGCATAGGCGGGGATGGGAAAAGGGGTCAGTGCGGCCTGGCAAGGCCGCGTGTTCTAGCGGGTGGGAGCCCCGCCCGGGTAATCGTGCGCCGCGAGCCCAGTATCGAGCCTTGTCGTGTCAAGTTAAATTCAGATCCTTGGAATCGGAAC
>NZ_JBBWVD010000025.1:0-99465 GCF_041903745.1 Thiocapsa sp. C2-2m
GGCGACAGGGCTGTCGATGGCGGCCGGCGGGAGGACAGCCGGCGCATCACCACCCGCACCCCGCGACACGAGACCGGCATGAGCTATTTCGTGCCTTATCGGGTCAGATTGAACTCCCTAGTCGGTGGCTGCGCACCTGCTCGCCGCCGGTTACGGAAATGTCCCGACTCGACCTGAGCCCGACGGGACCATCATCGACTCGCCGGCGAACTCCCTGTTACCCCGTGTTGGTGTCTGGCTCATGCCGGACAACACACTGCCCGGCATCCTCGAGGACTTTCTCACCTTCCTGGTTCCGGATGGAGATGGCTTGCTCACTCATGCGGATGAGGCGATCGCCAGCATTCCAGAAGGGCAACGTCGGTTTTCAGACACGAAAAAGTCAAAGGCACGTATTCACACCTGGCTCGCCTGGCAAGACGAGCCGGGCAAGCCCTTTGGACAGGCGATTTCAGCACGGTATCTCGACCCTCACATGCCCGCAGCGAATGTCTTCGCGAGTTGGTTGGAAAGGACATTTTTTTCGTGACGCTTCCCAAGAAAAAACTCATCGAGGTCGCCCTGCCGCTGGAGGCGATCAACAAGGCCAGTGCGCGGGAGAAGTCGATCCGGCACGGGCATCCGTCCACGCTGCATCTGTGGTGGGCGCGTCGTCCCTTGGCGGCGGCGCGGGCGGTGATCTTTGCGCCGATGGTGGATGACCCGTCGGCGCATCCGCATCCGGTCCCGAACGATGGGGGATCGCTGCCATTGGAGGCGCAGCGGTTGGAGTCGAAGCCCGTGCCTCGATCCCCAGTGCGGTGGTGTGTTGGTCAAAAAGTCCATGCTCGAGGTCGCGGCCCGATTCGCCGGGCAGCCCCCGGTCCATCCGGAGTTCGCGGAGGACGGCAAGCCGGGCAAGACACTGGGAAAGCTCTTCGCGCGAGGCTGGAAGGGTGCGCAAGCGCTGGAGTGATCAGTGTAAGCGAGAAATTTGCCGAATCCATACCTCATGCGGGAACCCCGGAATGAAATTGGCGAAAGTGGAGATTACGAACTTTCGATGCTTTAGGTCATTGATCGTCCAGCTGCAACCCGATATTACCGTGGTCGTCGGCGCGAATGGCGCCGGCAAGACAAGCGTCTTGGATGCCATCGCGATTGCGCTCTATGAGGTTGTCGTGGCCAATGGGGGAGGAGGCAAGCGGCAGCGAGCCCAGCAGCGCGCGGCGCTCCAACCGACAGATATTCTTATGGATCCCGTTGCCGAAGACGCATTGATGGGCAGGGAGAAGTTTGTTCACATTCGCGCATCGGCCTCCGAGTATTATCCTGTGGAGGGTTTTCCCGGCACGACTTCGACCGGCAAGCCGTTCTTGATCGAATGGTCTCAATCGATTGTCTTTCGACCTCCCTCCGAGTTTATCTACGATACAAGAGCCTCTGAGTCGCTGTCGGACATCAATCGATATTTCGATACGGTTTGGCAGGAGATCCGAAACAGCTCTCCGGACGCACGCATCCCCCTGCCCGTTGTCGCCTATTACCGCGCCCATCGGCGCATAAGCGCAATGCCGGACTTGGGTGATATCTTCAAGGCCGAGTATTCCAGGGAGGAAGCATTCGCAAATGCCCTTGACGCGGGCACAGACTTCCGATCGATGTGTCAGTGGTTTTACCTGCGAGAGAATGCAGAGCTGCGGGCGCAAGTCGCCGAAAAGCGCAATCCCGATGTCTCTTTTCCTGACTTGCGCGCTGTTCGAGAGGCTTTGAGCCTCGCCATTGAGGGCCTAGAACGCGTTTCCTTTGAAGGAAGTCCTCCGCGCCTGATGATTACCCTTCGGGACGCAGACAACACTGTTCGCGCAATGGAGATGGCGCAGCTCAGCGATGGCTACCGAAACCTGCTGGCGCTCGTGCTCGATTTCGCTAGGCGGCTCGCGCAGGCTCATCCGACATGGGCGAACCCGCTGGAGGCCCCCGGCATCTTGGTTGTCGATGAGATCGAATTACACCTCCACCCCCGCTGGCAACAAGCCGTTGTCTCCCACCTGCGGAGGATATTTCCGAATACACAGCTTATCCTGGCGACGCACAGTGCTTCGGTTATCCAAACGGTGAGGCGCGAGCAGATTCTGCTTTTGTCGTCCGACCACCAATTTGAAGCCATTCCGGAAGACGTCGGCACTTATGGTGCCGAAAATTCCCGAGTACTTGCAGAAGTCTTCGGCGCGCATCCTCGTCCCCAAAATATCGATCCCGTGGGCAAACTGCGTCGCTATCTGGAATTGATCGAGGCGCGCGAGCAGGATTCCGAGCACGCGGAATCGCTTCGCCGCGAGCTGGAAACGGCCTTTGGTAAAAGCGACCCAGACCTTCGTCGCGCAGACATGCGCATCGCTCAACTCAAGGTGCTCGGTAAGCGATGAGAACGATCAAGCGCAACCAGCCCCCTGCTTGTCTCGGTAAGCAGCCAGCGCAACAGGCCTGGCTCGCCTTCATGCGCAGTCCATGCCATGCCGAGGTAAGGGACTGCCTCAATCATGAACAGAAAGGATTATGCTGCTACTGTGAGATTGCCATAGGTGAAGGCGATAGTCATATCGAGCACATGGAGCCACGCAGTCAGCGAGCCGCGCGCACCTATGATTACTCCAACCTTGCCCTGTCCTGCAACGGCGGCACAGTTGAGCATTGTGGTCGTTTCAAGGACGATAGAAAAAAGAACCGCAATCACACATGGAATGCAGTCAAGTTCTCGTCACCGCATGATCCGGCGACGGCGGCGCTTTTCCGTTACGATATTCAAGGTGGTATCGCTACGACTGATGTTGATTCTACGAAGGCGGATTATCTGATTGGTTATCTCGGTCTCGACTGCGCGCGCCTCTCCGAGCGGCGAAGACGCCATGCCATTGATTTGGTGGAAACGCTAGGTGAGCAACCCGACTCGGAGATTCTGGCCTGGCTTCGTCGTGACTACCTGCAGTCGGACGATACTGGATGCCTGAAGCAGTTCCCTTCGCTTTCCAAGGCGATCCTTGAACCATGAGAACGCAATTTCCCAAAAAGAAACTCATTGAGGTCGCTCTGCCGTTGGATGCGATCAACAAGGCCAGTGCGCGGGAGAAGTCGATCCGGCACGGGCATCCGTCCACGCTGCATCTTTGGTGGGCGCGGCGGCCTCTGGCGGCGGCGCGGGCGGTGATCTTTGCGCAGATGGTCGATGACCCCTCGGCGCATCCGGATCTGTTTCCGACCGAGAAGGCGCAGGAGAAGGAGCGGCAGCGGCTGTTTCGGATCATCGAGGATCTGGTGCTGTGGAAGAACACGACCAACGAGCCCGTACTGCAGCAGGCGCGCGACGAGATCTGGCAGAGCTGGCGCTACACCTGTGCCGAGAATGCCGACCATCCGCGGGCGAAGGAGTTGTTCGATCGGTACAAACTACCGGCTTTCCATGACCCGTTCGCGGGTGGTGGGTCGCTACCGTTGGAGGCGCAGCGGCTGGGGCTAGAAGCCTATGCCTCGGACCTCAACCCGGTGGCGGTGTTGATCAACAAGGCGATGATCGAGATCCCGCCCCGATTTGCCGGGCGACCGCCGGTGCATCCGGAAGCGAGAAGTGAGGAGAGAGGAGTGAGAAAAGAGGGGAACATGCTCGTTTCTCACTCCTCTTTTCTCTTTCCTCGTTCTTGGAAGGGTGCGGAGGGGCTGGCTGAGGATGTGCGCTACTACGGGCAGTGGATGCGGGACGAGGCGGAGCGGCGGATCGGGCATCTCTATCCCAAGATCGAGGTTACGGCCGACATGGTCGAGGATCCGGAGAATCCGCGGCCGGATCTGGCGAAGTATGTCGGCGGGAAGCCGCTCACCGTCATCGCTTGGTTGTGGGCGCGCACGGTCAAGAGTCCCAATCCAGCTTTTGCGGATGTGGATGTGCCGTTGGCATCCACTTTCATGCTCTCGACGAAAGCGGGCAAAGAGGCTTACGTGGAGCCGGTGATAGAGGGTGCCGGATACCGATTTACTACAAAAGTCGGAAAGCCGAGTGACGTGGAAGGAGCCAAGAACGGAACCAAGCTATCGCGTGGCGCAAACTTCAGGTGTCTGATGTCGGACACGCCGATCGCTTCCGAGTACATCTACTCACAGGCTAACGCAGGGCGCATGGGCGTGCGACTCATGGCGATCGTTGCCGAGGGTGAGCGCGCGCGGATCT
Organism: Thiocapsa sp. C2-2m; assembly: GCF_041903745.1. Classification (NCBI taxonomy): domain Bacteria; kingdom Pseudomonadati; phylum Pseudomonadota; class Gammaproteobacteria; order Chromatiales; family Chromatiaceae; genus Thiocapsa; species Thiocapsa sp. C2-2m. Next base: position 4,202 of record NZ_JBBWVD010000025.1, read on the forward strand.
ATCTGGCGCCTACGGCGGAGATGGAGGCGATCGCACTGACAGCGCGACCCGAATGGAAGCCGGATGCGGTCATGCCTGAGAATCCGCGTTGGTTCTCTCCGCCGCTCTATGGACTTAAGACCTACGGTGACCTCTTCACTCCGCGCCAACTCGTAGCACTGGCGACTTTTTCCGATCTTGTGCAGGAAGCACGCGAGTACGTGAAGCGAGACGCTATCGCCGCCGGCCTGCCCAACAACGCCAATGGCCTTGAGCAATGCGGCATTAGTGCAACGAGTTACTCCGAGGCGCTGGTAGTTTACCTTGGTATCGGTGTTAGCCGTTTGTCTGACGCACAAAATTCGCTGTGCCAGTGGGGTCCGACTATGGACCAAACACAGCACCTTTTTCGACGACAAGCAGTCCCGATGGTCTGGGATTTCGCGGAGTCAAGTGTCTTTTCTGGCGCCGCCGGTGACTTGGTAACGACTCTGGGAACGATCGCCCGAGTCATCGAGCAACTCGTGTCTCCCGAAGCGGGCTATTCTGAACAGTCTGACGCTCAGACGCAGACTCTGTCCTTGAACAGACTGGTCTCAACTGACCCGCCGTATTACGACAACATTGGTTATGCAGACCTATCAGATTTCTTCTACGTCTGGCTGCGGTATTCCCTGAGGCCCATATTCCCTAATCTCTTCGCCACCCTCGCCGTTCCGAAGGCCGAGGAGCTAGTCGCGACACCCTATCGTCACGGCAGCAAGGAGAAGGCCGAGGCATTCTTTCTCGACGGCATGACCCAAGCCATGCGCCAACTCGCCGAACAGGCCCATCCAGCCTTTCCGGTTACCGTCTACTACGCCTTCAAACAGGCCGAGACCAAAGGGGACGCCGGCACAACAAATACCGGCTGGGACACCTTCCTGGCCGCGGTCATCGAGGCGGGATTCGCAATAACCGGCACCTGGCCGATCCGGACCGAGCGCGGAGCCCGGTCGATTGGTATCGGCACCAATGCCCTTGCTTCCAGCATCGTCCTCGTTTGCCGCCAACGTCCCGCCGACGCTCCGACCGCCACCCGCCGCGAGCTCATCACCGCACTCAAGACCGAGTTGCCCGCCGCGCTCGCTCACCTGCAACGCGGCAACATCGCCCCGGTGGACCTCGCCCAGGCTGCCATTGGACCCGGCATGGCCGTCTACACCCGTTACGCCCAGGTGCTTGACGCCGAAGGCAAGCCGCTGCCGGTGCGGGCCGCGCTGGCCCTGATCAATCAAACCCTCGACGAGGCACTGGCCGAGCAGGAGGGCGACTTCGACGCGGATACCCGTTGGGCGCTGACCTGGTTCGAGCAGATGGCCTTCAACGAGGGCGAGTACGGCGTCGCCGAGCAGCTCGCCACGTCCAAGAACACCAGTGTCTCCGGCTTGGCGGATGCCGGCATTCTGCGGTCCAAGGCCGGTAAGGTCCGGCTGCTGAAACCCGCGGAGTTCCCCGCCGACTGGGACCCGACGACCGATAAGCGCCTGACCGTCTGGGAGATGGTTCACCAACTCATCCGCGCGCTCGAATCCGGGGGCGAGACTGCTGCGGCGGCCTTGCTCGCCAAACTCGGCAGCGAATCGGAGATGGCACGCGAGCTGTGCTATCGCCTCTACACCCTCTGCGAGCGCAAGAAACGCGCGAACGAGGCCATGGCCTACAACGGCCTGGTGCAGAGTTGGCCCGAAATCGCCAGACTGGCGCGGGAGACCGGAAGCACGGCGCCTCAGGGTACCGGGGATCTGTTTGCACAACCCTAAGCGGAGCGAATCATGCGAGTCGCTGTTGATCTTCCGAATGATTTTGTCGAGATGCTAACTGAGCAGGCGATCGCCAAAGAGATGCGACTGGCCTATGCGCTGGCCTTGTTCAAGGATGCGCGGATCACGATCGCCAAGGCCGCAGAGCTGGCCGGGATCACGATTTACGAGTTCATGGCTGCCTGTAAGGCGAATCGAATCCCGGTCATTGAGGTTTCACGTAAAGAGCTTGTTCAGGAGTTGCAGTCCATTGGGCGCCACCCATGATTCTGGTCGCGGACTGCTCCGCCTTGATCGCCCTGGCGACATGTCGAGCGCTGCATCTTCTTGAACAGCTCTTCGGAACGGTCGTCGTCCCCGAGGCGGTCTATCGTGAAGCCGTGGTCGGCGATAAGCCGCAAGCGATAGAATTAGAAGGATATTTATAGAACAAGGTCAGACGGATCGACCCAACTTACCCGGTTCTCCTGGATGGCTTTTCGGATCTAGGTGAAACCGAAGCCATGATCCTCTATCGGCAATTAGCTGCAGACCGGCTGCTGATCGATGACCGTCGCGGGCGCCGAATCGCCAGAATCAACGGTATCGAGATCATCGGATCATTGGGTGTGCTGCTAGCCGCGAAACAGCACGGATTGATTGAAACCGTGAAGCCTTACATCCTGTTGATGTCCGCTTCTGAGCTTTACCTCTCCGGCGACTTGGTCACCACGGTGCTGGACCTCGCGGGGGAACAATAGCGTGCCACCAATGACCATGCCGCGCTCGAAGGCGGTCAATCGGCACCTGCGACATTGATGCGAACATTCTTTGGGTTGCCGTCATCGCGGAGATCCCGGCGATGCTGACGCAGATCAGAACACTCACAGGGAGACAGTAGAGCGCAACATGGCCATCACCAACCACGAACGCGTCGGCAAATCACTCACCCTGCTCAAGGACGGGCTCGGCCCCTTCGTGGAGCGCGAACTGAAGACAAAATACGGCGACGGCTGGGCCTTCGAGGCGAAAGACGTCCTGTCCGACACCCGCCTGAATGCCGGTCAAGGCGATCCCACCGGGGATGTCGCTGCCATGTTGGTGATCATGGATCGCAAATGGGGCGAGGTCTTTCGCCACATCCTCGGCAAGGCCGAGCGCAGTCTGGTGAACGAGATCATCAGTGTGCGCAACCGTTGGGCGCACCAAGAACTCTTTTCCGGCGACGACGCCTACCGGGCGCTGGACTCCGCCGAGCGTCTCCTGTCCGCCGTCTCCGCCCCCGAGGGCGGCGAGGTGGAGAAGATGAAGATGGAGCTGCTGCGGGTGCGCTTCGACGAGCAGGCACGCGGGGAGAAGCGCAAATCCGCGGGGATCGCCATCGAGAGCGGCGCCAGCGGCAGCCTCAAGCCCTGGCGCGAGGTGGTGATGCCGCACGAGGATGTCGCGAGCGGGCGTTATCAGCAGGCCGAGTTCGCCGCCGACCTCTGGCAGGTCCATCTGGGCGAAGGCACGCCCGAGTACCGGGATCCGGAGGAGTTCTTCCGTCGGACTTACCTCACCGAGAGCCTGCGGATGATGCTGATCGGCGCACTGCGCCGGCTGATCTTCGGCGACGGCGATCCGGTGATTCAGTTGCAGACCAACTTCGGCGGCGGCAAGACGCACGCCATGCTGGCGCTCTATCACCTGCTCTGCGGCATCCTCGGGGCGGGTCTGGCCGGTGTCGACGCCCTCATGGCCGCCGCCGGGATCGACCGTCTGCCGGCGGTGCGGCGCGTCGTGCTGGTCGGCAACAAGATCTCGCCCGGCAACCCCTCGGTGAAACCCGACGGCACGGTGGTGCGCACCCTCTGGGGCGAGCTGGCCTGGCAACTGGGCGGTCCCGCGGCCTATGCCCGCGTGCAGGCCGATGACGAAATGGCCACCAGCCCCGGCGACGTGCTGCGCGAGCTGTTCAACGACTACGGGCCCTGTTTGATCCTGATCGACGAGTGGGTCGCCTACGCCCGCCAGCTCCACGACCAGAGCGACCTGCCGGCGGGTGGCTTCGAGACCCAGTTCAGTTTCGCGCAGGTCCTGACCGAATCGGCCAAGCTGGCGAAGAATTGCCTCCTGGTCATCAGTCTGCCGGCCTCGGATACCTCGGGCTCGCCGCACACCCGCGGCCACGCCGACGACATCGAGGTCGGCGGCACGCGCGGGCGCGAGGCGCTGGACCGGCTGCGCAACGTGGTGGGGCGCCTGGAATCCTCATGGCGTCCGGCCAGTGCCGAGGAAGGCTTCGAGATCGTGCGCCGACGCCTGTTTCAGCCGATCACCGATCCCGTCCATTTCAAAGACCGCGACGTGACCGCGCGTGCCTTCGCCGAGCTGTACCGGACCCAGCAGGCCGAGTTCCCGCCGGAATGTCGCGAGACCGATTACGAGCAGCGGCTCAAGGCCGCCTATCCGATCCATCCCGAGGTCTTCGATCGGCTCTATACCGACTGGTCGACCCTGGTGAAATTCCAGCGCACCCGCGGCGTGCTGCGTCTGATGGCCGCCGTCATCCACAGCCTCTGGGAGAAGGGCGACCGCAACCCGCTCATCCTGCCCGCCAATGTCGCCATCGATGACCCGCGCGTGCAGTCGGAGCTGACCCGTTATCTCTCCGACAACTGGGTGCCGGTGATCGAGAAGGACGTCGACGGCCCCAGCTCCCTGCCGCTCAAGCTCGACAGCGAGCTGCCGAATCTGGGTAAGTTCTCGGCCTGCCGACGCGTGGCGCGCGCGGTCTACATGGGCTCGGCGCCGACCACGGCGGCCGCGCACAAGGGCATCGAGGACCGACGCGTGAAGCTTGGCTGCGTCATGCCGGGCGAGTCTCCGGCGGTGTTCGGCGATGCCCTGCGCCGCATGGCCGCCGCTGCAACCTATCTGTATCAGGATGGGCCGCACTACTGGTATTCGACCCAGCCGACCGTGACCAAGCTCGCCGAGGACCGCGCCGAGCAGCTCAAGCGCGAGCCCGACAAGGTCGCCCAGGAGTTGGAACAGCGTCTGCGCAAGGATCTGAACCAAAAAGGCGACTTCCCCCGCATCCATCCGATGCCGCAGACCGGCGCCGATGTCCCGGACGATCTGGACGCGCGTCTGGTGGTGCTGGGCATCGATCAGCCCTACGCCAAGACGCCCGACAGCGCGGCCGAGGTCGCCGCCAAGGCGATCCTGGAGACGCGCGGCAACAGCCCGCGCCTCTATCGCAATAGCCTGGTCTTCCTGGCCGCGGACAAGACCCGCCTGCAGGATCTCGACGAGGCGGCGCGCAAATATCTGGCGTGGCAGTCGATCCTCGCCGACCAGACGCACCTGGATCTGACACCCTATCAGGTCACCCAGGCCGAGACCCAGCGTGGCGTCGCCGAGAGCACCATGGTCGCCCGCATCCCGGAGACCTACCAATGGCTGCTGGTACCGGTCCAAGCGACCCCGCAGTCGCCCGTCACCTGGGAGGCGAGCCGCTTGAGCGTCCCGGACGCCTTGGCGGTGCGGGTCAGCAAGAAGCTGCGCTCCGACGAGCTGTACCTCACCAGCTTCGGGGCCACGCGCCTGAAGATGGAGCTGGACCGGATCCCCCTCTGGCGCGGCGACCATGTCACGGTCAGGCAACTGGTCGAGGACTTCGCGCGCTATCTCTACCTGCCGCGTCTGAAGGAGCCGAGCGTGCTGCTCCACGCCATGAGCGACGGCATCAACCTGCTGACCTGGGTGCAGGACAGCTATGCCTTCGCCGACGGATTCGATGCCGAAGCGGGCCGCTACCAGGGTCTACGCGCGGGGCAGATGCTGACCTTGGTCGACAGCCAAGCGTCGGGGCTCTTGGTCAAACCCGACGTAGCCGCGCGTCAGATGGATGCCGAGCGTCCGACCGCACCGGAGCCGGGGCGGACTGATCCGCACCCCGACGGCGTGGACGAGCCGACGGGGGTCGCGCCCGAGAAGCCCCCGCCGGGCGGGACCCGGCCGCCCCCGGCGACGGCGAAGCCAAAGCGCTTCCACGGCACCGTCCTGCTCGACGCCACCCGCGTCGGGCGCGACGCCGGTCGCATCGCCGAAGAGGTCATCGCGCATCTGGACGGCCTGGTTCATGCCAAGGTGACGGTGACCATCGAGATCGAGGCCGAGCTGCCCGACGGCGCGCCGGATCAGGTGGTGCGCACGGTGACCGAGAACTGCCGGACGCTGAAGTTTACGAGTCAGGGGTTCGAGCAGGAGTAGAGGGCCGGGCCGCAACTGGGTGGGTCCGAGATGAGCTTCCCTCGGTTTTTCGTCTTCCAATGGCAGGGGTTCATGCGACCTGTTTTTCTCCCTCCCGAGTGTTGATCCAGTCCTTCAGAAACAGTGCCGGGGAAGTGTAGCCGAGGGTGGAATGCAGACGCTTGCGATTGTAGAACACCTCGATGTACTCGAAGGCGGTGGCCTTCATGGCGTCGCGGGTGGCGAAGCGCTCCCCGAAGACACGCTCGTTCTTGAAGCTGTTGAACCCGCTCTCGGTCGGGGCGTTGTCCCAGCAGTTCCCCTTGCGGCTCATCGAGCAGACCATGCCGTACTGCGCCGGCTTTTCCTGGAACGCATGGCTCGCGTACCGGCTCCCCCGATCGGAATGGTGGATCAGCCCCGGGGGCGGCTTGCGTCGAAACCAACCCATGGTCAGCGCGTCGGTGACAAGGTCGGCCGTCATGCGCGGCTGCAGCGACCAGCCCACGACCTCGCGGTTGAACAGGTCCAGCACGATGGCCGAGTACAGCCAGCCTTCATCCGTCCACAGGTCGGTGATGTCGGCACTCCAGACCTGATGCGGGCCGCTCGGGGCGACGTCGCGCGCGAGCAGGTTGTCGGCCACCGGCAGGCTGTGCTTGGAGTCGGTCGTGGCCTTGTCGCGGCGCTTGCCGTCCTTGACCCGCTTCACCGCCTGTTCCTTGAACTCGGCGGTGTACTCTTGCTTCGGAATCTTCTGCATCATCGTCTTCAGTGTGACAGACAGTCTACGTCACCCTTGGAAGACGAAATTTCGGGGGAACCTCACTCTTCATAAGGTCCGTTTATCGCTTTCCTTGTCAATCCCTTCAGAACAGAATATACAAGGGGTGAATGAATTCGCCCCTGCACCCCGGTAGATCGTTTCCCGGAAATCACCTTAATCCCAATTCAGTGCACCACCCGTCTGATACTCGGTGACCCGTGTCTCGAAGAAGTTCTTCTCCTTCTTCAGATCGAGCACCTCGGACATCCAGGGGAAGGGGTTGGATGCGCCTGGGTACTGCTCGGGCAGACCGATCTGGGCGCAGCGACGGTTGGCGATGAACTGGAGATACTCCTCGAACATGGGCGCGTTGAGACCGAGGACACCGCGCGGCATGGTGTCGTGGGCGTAGCGCGATTCCATGGTGACCGCATCGCGGATCATGGTGACCAGCTCTTGCTTGAATTCATGGCTCCACAGATACGGGTTCTCGATCTTGATTTGGTTGATCACGTCGATGCCGAAGTTCATGTGCATGGATTCGTCGCGTAGGATGTACTGGAACTGCTCGGCGGTGCCGGTCATCTTGTTGCGCCGGCCCATGCTCAGGACCTGCACGAAACCGACATAGAAGAAGATGCCTTCGAAGATGACATAGAAGGCGACCAGCTCGCGCAGCAGCTTGCGGTCGTTCTCGGGCGTGCCGGTCTTGAAGTGCGGGTCGGCCAGGTGCTGGGTGTAGGGCAGGGCCCATTCGGCTTTGCGCGCGACCGAGGGGACCTCGCGGTACATGTTGAAGATCTCGCCCTCGTCCAGGCCCAGGCTCTCGACTACGTACTGATAGGCGTGGGTGTGCAGGGCCTCCTCGAAGGCTTGGCGCAGCAGATACTGGCGGCATTCGGGGTTGGAGATATGGCGATAGACGGCCAGCACCAGGTTGTTCGCGACCAGTGAGTCGGCGGTGGAGAAGAAGCCGAGGTTGCGCTTGATGATGGTGCGCTCGTCGTCGGTCAGACCGTTGGGATCCTTCCAGAGCGCGATGTCCGCGTTCATGTTGATCTCTTGCGGCATCCAGTGGTTGGCGCAGGCGTCGAGATACTTTTGCCAGGCCCACTCATACTTGAAGGGGACGAGCTGATTGAGGTCGGCGTGACAATTGATGATCCTTTTATCGTCGACGCGCACTCGCCCCGCGCCCATCTCCAGGGCCTCAAGGCCGGTGGCGCCGCCGACGATGCCGTCGTCCGGGTGCGGCGTCTGCGTCCGCGGCTCGGCCGGCAGCAGGGTGTCGCCGATCGGCAGCTCGCTCTGGCGTGTGGTGGATGCGGGGAAGGGGTTGGGGTCGACGACGGGGGCCGCGCCTGCGGTCGCCATCAGGTCGGCATTGCTGACTAGGCCGTGGCCGGGGCGCACATGCACGCTGTCGAGGGTGGGACGAGACGTGGAGGCCGTATCTATGCCGGTCTGCGTGTCGGCGGACCAGGCGTCGGCGGTTTCGGTCCGATCGACGACGAAAGGCATCCCGGGATCACGGGAGGCGGTTCCGGTCGCGGCGAGTGGATCGTCCCAGTTCAGCATCGTGTGTCTCCTCGATGGAATTCGGTTGACGGATTCGGCGTGCGGCGGCTGCCGACGGCCGTCGGCCGAACATGTCGGTGGTCGGTCTGATGAGCCCGTGACCGGTGAGTTTAGGGCATTCGTCACGGATGTCCAGTGCCGAGACACAAGATCTTGTGGACAATCTGGCAGCGTAAGCCCCTATGTTGTGTTCACCTGCACTGCTGGATGTCAGGCCGCAGACGAGGTGCTGACCGCTTCAACCCAGAGTCGGAGCGGTGTCGGCGCTGCAGTGTCGCTGCGCACGGCGGTTTCCGTGTGCCGGTCGTGCGCGATGCCCGCAGCCTCGGCGGCCGGAAGGTAGGCGGCGATCAGGTGGTAGAGCTCCGCCGCCGCACTCTTGGCGCGATCGAACGGCAGGCGATCGAATCCGATGAGGGTGGCCTTCACGCGGAGATAGGACTCGGGTATCGCGTAGCGATCGAAGATGGCCCGGGTGTCCCGCTCCAACACGGACAGATTGTCCCGCAGCGCCGCGTCGCACTCGGGCGGCAAGGTGATGTAATCCCAGAGGACATCCGCCGAATGCTCGCCGCTGCGCACCACCACGAAGGGCGTGCGGGTCTCGCGGCAGTGGTGGAACCAGTCGCTGTCGATGAAGCTGTCTTTGGCATCGACCAGCTCGAAGGGGGCGTCGGACATGAAGCGTCTCCTGGGTTTCGCCTGAATCTTGCGGATCGCGTAAGGTACACCCGTGGGCGCGATTCGTCAGGCCTGTATCGGGATAAGGTTTGGGCTCGCGTCGTTGCGCCATGGCGGCGTGCGGCGTAATCTTTCCGCCCGACGCGCGCGCCCTGGGCCGCCAAACGAATCTGAATACGGATTGCTCTCACTTATGATCAGTAAAATCGAGGTTATCGACGTCGCCTGCATTGGCTGCGGGACCTGTTGGGTCGCCTGTCCCCAAGCCTTCAAAGAGCATGATATCGGGGACGACCTCAAGGCACTCCCGACGGGCGGATTGGGTGACCAGCACATCATGCGTACCGCTGCCGAGGGCTGTCCCACCCTGGCGATCTCGCTGCTCGACGACGCGGGCGTGGTGCTGTTTCCGAGCGAGGAGGCCAGGGCCGCGCTGAGAGCGTCGACCGATTGGTGAGCCGCGGCTCCCGCCGCCGCGAGCCGCGACAGGCCGACGGCGCGCCTTGCGGGATGCGGCTCGGGGCTGATCAGGAGAATAACCCGAACACGTCGGTCGGGGTTTGCTCTGCTCAGGCGATTTCCGAGAATAGGCATCCCGACTGCACATGCCTGGAAGGCATCGAGTCCCTTATGCCGTAAGTCTTGAGCAAACTGTCGCAGAATTTATCGTTGTCGTTGTCGTTGTCGTTGTCGTTGTCGTGTTCGTGGTCGTCCGGAATCCGATTGCGACAACGAGTAGAGCCTTCGACCACTCCTCCTGGTTACGGCTCTGCCGTTAGATCCTTTTCCCGGAAATTACCTAAGGTGATTTCCGGGAAAAGATCGACCGACCTGTAGGGCGAATTTATTCGCCCTACAGGTCTACCGGACATGCGCAATCGGTATGCCCATTCACGGAAATCGCCTAAGACCAGCCGAGCTGTGCTCAGCCGCTGCGCATCAGCTTCAATCCGACCTTCAGGATGCGGTCGCCTTCGACCTCGCGCACCACCAGATCGACCGTCTTGAGTTGGAGTCTGTCGCCGACAACCGCATGAGCGGTGTGCAGATCGCGCCGGATGAAGGCGTCCAGGGTCAGGGCATGGTCCGACGCGGTTAGATCCAGCCCGTAGGCGGCCTCCAGATCGCCGACCCGCGCCTCGCCGTTGAGTACGAACTCGCCGAAGAAGACCTGATCCGACAAGCGCTCGGGTGCCGCGCTCGCGACGAAGAGCCGATCGAGCTCCACTAGGTCGTCCGGGTCCGCGATCAGATAAAGATAGTCGTCGGGCTTCAGATCGGACAGGTCGAGGACATCGACCAGGTGTTTCCCGCGCAGAACCGCCACGATGCGCGCGCCCTTGGGGAGCCGCAAGGCGCCACGCCGCTCGACCACGACGGGCGTGTCTTTCGCCAGGCGATAGCCGACCAGCTCGAGCTCGCGCTGACCTGGAATATCCAACTCGACACGCTGCACCTGCTGACTCGTCGGCGGGACCTCCAGCCCCAAGCGTCGGGCCGAGGAGGCGACCGTCCACCCCTGGATCAGAAGCGACACCAGCACCACGAAGAAGACGATGTTGAAGTACATCGACGCCTGATCCATTCCGGCCAGAAGCGGGAAGAGGGCCAGGATGATGGGCACGGCCCCGCGCAACCCGACCCAGCCGACGAAGACCTGCTCGCGCCAGGGAAAGCGGAAGGGCAACAGGCAAAGCCAGACGGCGATCGGGCGGGCGACCAAAGTCAGCACCGCGGCGAACAACAAGGCATCCGAGGCCACCGGCAACAGCTCCGATGGTGTCACGAGCAGCCCGAGCATCAGAAACATCCCGATCTGCGACAGCCGGGCGATGCCGTCGTGGAAGCGCTTGATGTACTGACTCGATTGCATGGGCCGATTGCCGACGACCAGGCCGGCGAGATAGATGGCAAGAAAACCGCTGCCCTGCATCACCGAGGTGATTCCGAAGATACTCAAGCCGCCGGCCATGACCGCCAAGGGGTAAAGCCCGGGCGACATCTCCAGGCGATTGATCAGGCGCACCAGGCCCAAGCCGCCGAGGATCCCGAACAGGGCGCCGAGCCCCATCTGACGCACGAACTCCAGCAGCAGCACCAGACCGACATCGTCGCTGCCGCTGATGATCAGCTCCATGAGCACGATGGTCAGAAAGATGGCCATGGGGTCGTTGCTGCCCGACTCGATCTCGAGCGTGGCGCCGACCCGCTGCTTGAGCTCGAGCCCCTGGGAGCGCAGCAGCGAGAAGACCGCAGCGGCATCGGTCGAGCCCACGATCGCGCCAAGCAGGAGACCTTCCATCCAGTGCAGGTCGAGCCACCAGGCCGCGAAGAGCCCGGTCACCCCCGCCGTGATCAGGACGCCGACGGTGGCGAGACCGACCGCGGGCTTGAGCCCGACGCGAAAGTTCCGAAACGGCGTCACCAGCCCGCCGTCGAAGAGGATGATCGCCAGCGCCAAGCTGCCGAACAGGTGCGCCATCTGGACGTCGTCGAACTGGATCCCGCCTGGCCCCTCTTCGCCCAGCAGCATCCCGATGAACAGGAACACCAGCAGCAGGGGCACGCCGAACCGACTGGTCACGACGCTGGCCAGGATGCTCGCAAAGAGCACCAGCGAGACGACCAGGATGATTTGGTTGGTGAGGTCCATCGGGTCTCCTAATACGGATCGGGCGATCAAAGGGCCCCGCTCATTGGACCGGCTACCGAGAACCTAAGGGGCTCGTGACACCCGCTCTGCGGTGTCACGCATGCATCTGGCACTCTGCGCCGCGTGCAGGCTTGGCCGGAGTGACGATTGAGGCCCGATCGAAGCGCCGATGTCGGCAGTGAATCGCGTACAATTTGACGGGTTGGTGCGCGGCTTGTCCGGCCTTCAACGATCACCGAGCCGTAGGTCAGTCACCGCAGCCACATCGGCGGCGCCTGTCGGCCGTGGCTTCCGATACTCCTTTCGAGATGCTGCCATTATGTCGTACCCGGTTTCGCATCGCTGGTCTTGGCTCGTCCCCTTCATGTCTTGGCTGCCCGGGGTCGGGCGCACGGAGTTCAAGGCGGATGCGCTTGCCGCCATCATCGGCGCCCTCGTCGTGCTGCCGCAGGCCGTGGCCTTCGCGACTATTGCCGGCATGCCGCCCGAATACGGACTCTATGCCGGGATGGTGCCCGCCATCATCGCGGCGCTGTTCGGGTCGTCGCGTCATCTGGTTTCGGGACCGACCACGGCGGCCTCGGTCGTCTTGTTCTCGGCCTTGTCGGTGATGGCGCTGCCCGGATCTCCGGACTATGTGACGCTCGCCTTGACCTTGACCTTCATGGTCGGACTCATGGAGCTTGCACTCGGTCTCGCACGGATGGGGACCTTGGTCAACTTCATCTCGCATTCGGTGGTGGTCGGTTTTACCGCCGGTGCGGCGCTCCTGATCGCCGCCAAGCAGCTCGAGCATTTCTTCGGTCTCGAGATGGACAGCGGGGGGCACCTGCACGACATCCTGATCCAGTTTGGCCGCCACGTGCTCGAGATCAACCCGGCGACCACGCTGGTGGCGGTCTCGACCCTGCTGATCGGGATCATTTTCAAGCGTTGGTTGCCGAAGATCCCCTACATGATCGCCGCCATGCTCGGCGGCAGTCTGATCGCCGTCGGACTCGACGCTTGGCTCGGCAACGAGGTGACCGGGATCGCGACCGTCGGGGCATTGCCGGCGGGCTTCCCGCCGCTGTCGGCCCCGGATCTGACCTTCGATCACATCAAGGAGTTGGCCCCGACCGCCTTGGCGGTAACCCTGTTTGCGCTCACCGAGGCGGTGTCGATCGGCCGCTCGCTGGCGGCACGCGGGGGCTACCGCATCGACGGCAACCAGGAGTTTATCGGTCAAGGTTTGTCGAACATTGCCGGTTCCTTCTTCTCGGCCTACGTCGCGACCGGCTCCTTCAACCGCAGCGGCGTGAACTATGCCGCCGGTGCGCGCACGCCCTTGGCGGCCATCTTCGCGGGCGTGCTGTTGATCGCAATCGTGCCCTTGGTCGCGCCCTATGCGAGTTATCTGCCGACGGCGGCGATGGCGGGATTACTCTTTCTGGTCGCGTGGGGGCTGGTCGATTTCAAAGAGATCGGGCACATCCTCAAGGCGTCCAAGCGCGAGACATCGGTCCTGGCGGTGACCTTCTTCTCGGCGCTCTTCCTGGAGCTCGAGTTCGCCATCTTCGCCGGAGTCCTGCTCTCGCTGGTGCTCTACCTCGATCGCACCTCCAAGCCGCGCATCGTCCACCTGGCACCGGATCCGCGTCTGCCCAACCGGGCCTTCTCCTCCGAACCGGACGTCGCGCAATGCCCACAGCTACACATCCTGCGGATCGACGGCTCGCTTTTCTTCGGCTCGGTGGCGCATGTCGAGAGCGCCTTCGATCGCTTGCGTGCGACGCATCCGGATCAGAAACATCTGGCGATCCTCGCCGACGGCATCAACTTTGTCGATCTGCAGGGCGGCGAGACGCTGGTGCGCGAGGCCAAGCGGCGTCAGGCCGAGGGTGGGGGCCTTTACCTCATCAACGTCAAAGCCGGGCTCTGGGAGGCGCTCGAACGCTGCGGATGTATCGATGCGACCGGCGGGCGAAACGTCTTTCAGGCCAAGAACGCGGCCATCCGCGCGATCTACCAGAAGCTGGACAAGTCCATCTGCGCGACCTGTCCGCAGCCGATCTTCATCGAGTGCGGGGCTGGCCAGCATAAGCTGCCGGCAGGTCCCTGACGGATGTGAAGTCCGTTGATCCATGTCTTTGTCAGGCGCTGATCGTCTTGCTAGCGTTCGCCTCCTAACCACCATTGCGAGGCTACATAGATGGCACGAATCCTTATCCTTGGGGCGGGAATCTCCGGGCATACGGTTGCCCGACATCTCGGAAAGTGGCTCGGCAAGTCGCATGCGATCACGGTCGTTTCGCCCAAACCGAAGTGGAACTGGATCCCCTCCAACATCTGGGTCGGTGTCGGGGAGATGACCGAGAAGCAGGTGACCTTCGAGCTGGCCCCGATCTACAAGAAGCTCGGCGTCGATTTTCGTCAGGCGGGTGCCGTCTCGATCCATCCCGAAGGCGGCGCCGAGCACACCGCGCCCTATGTCACGATCGAGTACACGGATCCGGCGCGACTCGGCCAGACCGAGGCGATTGAGTACGACTATCTGGTCAACGCGACCGGCCCCAAATTGAACTTCGGTGCAACCCCGGGTCTCGGGCCGGACGGCGGCCACAGTCTCTCGGTTTGCACCCCGGAGCATGCCAAGGAAGCCAACGAACATCTGCGCAAGATGATCGCGGAGATGAAGGCCGGTGCGACCAAGACCTTCGTCATCGGGACCGGCCATGGCATGTGTACCTGCCAAGGGGCGGCCTTCGAATATATCTACAATGTCGACCACGCACTACGCGAGGGGGGCGTGCGCGACAAGGCGCGCTTGGTCTGGATCAGCAACGAGTACGAGCTCGGCGATTTCGGGATGGGCGGCGTCCATATCCACCGCGGTGGCTACGTCACCAACGGCAAGGTCTTTGCCGAATCCCTGATGGTCGAGCGCGGTATGGAATGGATCACCCGCGCGGCCGTCGTCAAGGTCGAGCCCGGTAAGATCCATTACGAGATCCTCGACGGCAGTTTCCATGAGATCGATTTCGATTTTGCCATGCTGATCCCGCCGTTTGCCGGACAGCCCCTGAAGGCATACGACAAGTCCGGCGAGGACATCACCGCGAAGATCTTCGCCCCGAACGGCTTTATGAAGGTGGACGGCGATTACGAGCCCAAACCCTACGAGGATTGGGGCCCGCAGGATTGGCCGAAGACCTATCAAACCCCGCTGTACAACAATATGTTCGCGGTTGGGATCGCCTTTGCGCCACCGCATCTGATCAGCAAGCCCATGACGAGCGCCAACGGGACCCCGATCAACCCGACACCCCCACGCACGGGCATGCCGTCCGCGGCGATCGGCAAAGCCGTGGCTACAAGCATTCGCGACATGATCAACGGCGCAGCTGCGCCAACGCATACTGCCTCCATGGCCGAGATCGGTGCGGCTTGCGTAGCCTCGACCGGATCGGATATCTTCAAAGGGACCGCCGCGACCATGACCGTTTTCCCGGTGGTGCCTGACTACGACAAGTACCCGCAATACGGTCGCGACATGGATCTGACCTTCGGCGAGATCGGCCTGGCGGGGCATTGGATGAAATACATCCTCCACCACGTCTTCATCTATCAGGCGAAGCTGAGGCCCGGATGGTCGATACTGCCGGATTGATGCAATTTCAGACCATCGAGGTGTGATCTTCATGACCGCCAAGAACCGAGAGCCCTATCAACAGGCCTATTATCCGCCGGTGCCCACAGGCTTCACGCGCTACATGCGGACGTCGCTCGTGTGGCAGTTCTATCGCTTCATCGTCATCAATCTGAAGATTTTGAAGCTGATGATGAAGGCGCATCATTAGTCGATGCCGAAGGCGGTCGGTCTGCACCGCGAATTGGTCGCTTTATTCACCGTGGTCCGAGCCGCGATGGCGGGTTGATGGTGTTTCGCTCGACCTCAATGCACCGTGCAGACCATGCAGGGGTCGAAGGAGCGCACGACATGCTGCACGGCAACCGGTGCGGTCTCGCCGGGACCGACCTCAGTACCGACCAGCGGATGCCCGTCGATCACCTGGCGGGCCAGTGCGCCAACCTCCATGACCTGTCCGCCGAGCCTGGGTGCCTTGCACCAAGTGTAGGCGTCCGCCTTGTCCGCGTCCGGGATGGTGACACCCGAGGCGGGATGCAGTGGACCGCCACCGGTCATCCAACTGTAGGTCAAGTCCTCGGCGATGGATGCGATCTCGAGAGGTTGCGGGTCACTCACCCAAAGGCCGGATCGGAAGAGACGTTTGCCGCCGACCGGATACGCGCCATAGCTCATGAAGCGATCGGTTGCTCGGCCGAGACGGCCGAGGTCGATGTCGTCCGCGATGCGCAGGAACCGGCGAAGATCGCCCTGTTCAGGGTCGCTGGCCGCCCAGGTGTCGAGCGATCGGGCGCTGTCCAGTGCGACGACGGCCTCAAGCGCATCGCCGAAGGTCTCGCGCTCGAGAAAGCGTCTGAAGGCGCCGAGGATGGCGAGCAGTCGGATGCGCTCCTGTGCCTGGACCGGTTTGGCGGTTCCGCCCGGCTGCAGACTAAGGCTGTGGGGCCATTTGCCGGCGAGCAGGCCCATGATGTGCATGAATTGCGCCCGTGCCGGCAAGACCGCGCCGGCCGCGGTGCCGCGCAGCGCTTGGAAGCGTTGCGCTGCGCTCGGATACCAGGCGCGATCCGCATAGATGGGCCGCGCGAAATCCGGCATAAAGAAGAGATAGAAGTGACTCAGGTGGTCCGCCAGGTTCTCGCAGGCCAAGACCAGATTGGTCGTCAGCTCGCCGTTGGGCGGCATCGCGACCCCGGACGCGTTCGCCAGTGCATAGGCCGCGGCCATGGACTGGGAGACCGAGCAGATCCCGCAGATCCGCGGTGCGATCACCAGGGTGTCGCGCGGGTCCTTGCCTTGGAGGATTTGCTCGAAACCGCGATACAGGGGCGAGTTGACCCGTGCCGCGCTGACTCGCCCGTCGGCGATGTCGAGCTGCACCTCCAAGTCGCCCTCGACTCGGTTGAATGGACCTACGGTGAGTCGTGTCATCCCCTCAGCGGAGCTTGGTGGCGCGGATCGTCGGCGGCACCACGACATGGTCCGCCACGGCATTCTTGCGCAGACGCTCCGGGGTTGCGGCCTTCGCCAGCGAGGACAGGGCGACGAACCAGGCCTTGGGCATGTCGGTGGGCAGGCCGATCGGAATCCCGGCGAGGCTCGGCGTCTCCTGGAAGACATGTCCCGGCTCCTCGAACTCGGGCGAGGTGCAGTTGATGCAGGCATAGCCGCCGCGGGTGCAGGAGCCGGAGCCGTTCCAAAGGCGGGTGTTGCAGTCCGCGTGGGCCTGGGTGCCGAGACAGCCCAGGTGCTCCATCAGACAGCCGAGATCGGACGGCTCGCGGGCGCTCGCCTTGTACTCGTAGAACTCGTTGCGTGGGCAGCCGTGATGAACCAACTGGTCGGCATACATCCGCGGCCGGTTGAAGGCGTCCAGTTCGCCCGAGGTTATGCCCTGGAGTGTGATTGCCATCAGGGTTTCGGTGATCCAATCGGGATGGGTTGGACAGCCGGCGACATTGATGACCGGCAAGCCAGCCTCGGAGCGGTAATCGGCGCCGAGCAAGCCGCCGGGGTAGCTGCCCTCGTATTGAAGGCCGCAGGCATCGGTCGGATTCGCCCCGCCGGCGGTGACGCCGCCGAAGGCGGCACAGGTCCCGATGGCGAGGCTATAGTGCGCGCGGGTCGCCAGGCGCCGTACGCAGTCGATCATGGGTGTCTTGGTGCCGGCGAAGCGATGGAAGGCGCCGGTCCCGTTCGGCCCCCGCAGGAGCGCGCCTTCGACACAGAGCATATCCAGAGGCAGCTCGCCGGCTTCAACGCGCGCGAGCAGGTCGATGACCTCGTCGCCGCTTGCCTCGCTGAGCGACGGGTGCCAAAGAATCCGGATCCCGGCGCCGCCGAGGGTCGCGAAGAGGTCCGGGGCCTCAGCCCCGAGCAGTGACAGGGTGCAACCGCCGCAGCCGCCGGATTGAAGCCACAACAGATTCATCGGAGCACCTCCGGGAGTGAAGTGCGACTGTGCGGTTCAAGTCTATTGCGTCGGCTCATACGGACGTCGCGATCTCCTTGGAAAGCGGCAGCTCCAGCCGGAACTCGGCGCCGCCCTCGGGATGGTTTTCGACGGTCAGGCTGCCCATGTGATCGGCGACGATGCCGTAGCTGATCGACAGGCCCAAACCCGTCCCCTGGCCCACCGGCTTGGTGGTGAAGAAGGGGTCGAAGATACGGCTCAGATTCTCGTCCGCGATCCCCGGGCCGTTGTCGCGCACGCTCAGCCAGGCGTGTTGCGAATCCTGTCTCGCACTGATTTGGAGCCGCGGCGGCTCCGCGATCTCCTGGACCGCGTCGAGTGCGTTCTGGACGAGGTTCATCACGACCTGATGGATCTGTCCCGGGTGACCCACCACCATCAGCTGATCCGGCAGGTCGATAACCATCTCGAGATCCCGGCGCTCCCCCTTGGTGACCCAATGGGCTGCCGTTCTGATCAGATGAACCAGATCGAAACGTGTCGATTCGCCCTGCTGTCCGGAGGAGAAGCATCGCAGATCCTGCACGATGTCTCGGACCCGCTCGGCACCCTCCAGAGTCCCTTTGATCAACGGGTCTAGATCGGCCAAAAGTCGCTCGATGCGGAGCTCGCCCTTGAGCGCTTGGAGCTTGGGGGAGGGGGCGGAGGCATCAACCGCTGCACAATAACGCAGCAGCCGCTCCCGATAGCGCGATAGGGCATGTACATTGCCGTAGACGAAGCTGATCGGGTTGTTCAGCTCATGGGCCACGCCGGCGACGAGCCGGCCGAGCGAGGCCATCTTTTCGGCGTTGACCAAGCGGCTCTGGGCACGCTTGAGATCGTCGTGCGCCTGAGCCAGATCACGGTAGGCCCGTCTGAGCTCGCCGACCGGCCGGCCGATCAGGACCATTCCGACCAGACGCCCCCGGTGGTCGTATCGCGAGGTGCAGTTCACGGCGAGCGGGATCTCCTCGACGACACCCTTGAGCGCAAGCTCGCAATCATGAACCGCCTCGGCGCGGATCTGTTGGGCGAAGGTGCTGGCCATGGGCAAACAGTGCTCGGCCAACAGCACCAGGAAAGGGCGTCCGCGCAGATCGGCCTCGCTCCAACCCGTCAGGACCTCCAGTGCCCGGTTGACTTGCTGGATGCGACCCTGGACATCGCACACGATCAACACATCCGTCATGGAGGCCAAAACGCTGGAGATGAACTGTTGTGCATCTTCCAGCGCGGTGTTCTTCTCCTCCAGCTCGACCTGTTGGCGGACCAGGGCCGCGTAGGTCTCGTCCATCGTGTGGATGACATGGATCCATGTCGACTCGGCCGTCGGCTCGGGGCCATCGCCGTCCTGCGTGGTCTCGGCGGGACGAGGCTTGGATGCGGCTGGGTTGGATGCGACGGAAGATCGGGTCATGGCATCAACTCCCGAAAGCGGTCGAGGACAGGTTCTGCGCCCTTGCGGTTGAACTGCATACTCGGGTTACGTCGACTTGACCAGGGCATACCGTTCGATCTTCGCACTGATTCCGACCCGCGAGAGGCCCAGCTCGGCGGCGGCTCGCGACTTGTTCCAGCGGTGCCGGTCGAGCGCCTCGCGCAGCACTTGGGCCTCCAGCGTCTCGATCCGCGCCTTTAAGGTGACGTCATCGATCTGCACGGGGGCCGCGGCGTCAAGTGTCGACATGGCATCCCGGATCCGCGGGTCCAGCAGACCGACCCCCAACTCGTCGCCGTCGGCCATCACCAGCATCCGCTGGATCTCGTTCTGAAGCTCGCGCACGTTTCCCGGCCAAGCATAGCGCTGGAGCCGATCGAGGGCCTCGTTCGTGAGACCCTTTACGGGCTTTGCAAATGCGCAGACGGCCGCTTCCAAGAGATGACGAGCGAGCACCGGGATGTCTGCCGGACGCTCGCGCAGCGGCGGCAGATGGATGCGCACCGCAGCGAGCCGGTAGTACAGATCCTCCCGGAAGCGGCCCTCGCGGATCTCGGACTCCAGCGAGCGGTTGGTGGCCGCCACCACCCGCACGTCGATCCGGCGGCGTTGGTTGCTGCCGAGCGGGCGCACCTCGCCCTCCTGCAGGACCCGCAGCAGCTTGACTTGGAAGGTCCGCGAGACCTCGCCGATCTCGTCGAGAAAGATGGTGCCGCCGTCGGCCTGCTCGAACAAACCGATTCGGTCGTTGACGGCGCCGGTGAAGGCCCCCTTCTTGTGGCCGAACAGCTCGCTTTCGAGCAGTTGGTCCGGCATGGCCCCGCAGTTCTCGGCGATGAAGGGTTTGTCGGCGCGGTGGCTGTTGTAATGCAGGGCGCGTGCGAACAGCTCTTTTCCGGTACCGGACTCGCCGGTGAGCAGCACCGAGATGTCGTAGGGTGCGACCCGCTCGACCAGTGTGCAGATGTCGTCAAGCGGTCCGGCGGGACCACGCACGATGCCGTCCAGACGGAAGGTCCGCTTGAGGCGTGCACGCTGATCGGCGAGTCGTTGGCTCAGGGTCGCGGCGGTCAATCGGGCCTCCAGCGAGAGGAGGTCGTGCTCACGCTGCAGGCGGTAAAGCCGGCAGGCATTGTCGACGGTCAGGTGCAGGTTCTCGGGATGCCATGGCTTGGTGATGTACTGATAGATGCCGGCGCGATTGATGCCGTCGATGATGTCGTCGGCATCCGTGTAGCCCGAGATCATGATGCGGATCACGTCCGGCCAGCGCTCGCGAACACGTGCGAGAAATTCGACGCCTGTCATCTGCGGCATCCGTTGATCGGTCACGACCACCTGGATCCACTCCTCGGCGAGGATTTCCTCGGCCGCCGCGGCACTGGTCGCCGTGAGCACCTCGAACGACTCGTCGAGTGTACGGGTCAGGGTCTCCAATGAGAGCGGCTCGTCATCGACCAGCAGGATGGTCGGTCGCTCGGCACTCACGCGGGGGTCTCGTATGTCGGCATCGTTTCGAGTGCGGGTTCAGTCCAATGCCAGCAGAATCTCCGCCAGCCGGTCGCGGCTGTCGTTGATATCTTCTTGAGCGGCGAGCGCGGCGATCGGGACATCCGTGACCTCCAGCGTGCTCAGGATGAGACGATCGTCCGAGTTGAAGTGCTGTACCCACCAGACCTGCCGAGTGCCGCCGGCGACAATCCGGCAACTGCCGTAGCCGCGCGAGAGGATGGTCACATGCCCCCGGCCGAGACGTTCGTCGAGATAAAGATGGTCTTGCTCGGTCATGGGAAGCAAGGTCAGATTGATGATGTGGGCCAAGGTGCCGGGACACCATTCGGCGACCTTGGCCTCGATCTCGGCGATCAGCGCAGGGGCGTTCATGACGCCGTCCGGGAGATCTCCGATGGGTCCGATTGTCTCGGTCGTCCCGAGAAATGCGGTGTCCCTCACGAAGCTCGGGATCTCGGCCACCTCGATCAGCTCGCGGCGTGCGCCACTGTCGGACGCGGGGACGTGCAGCCGCCAGACCCCGGCGAGTCGTGTCTCCTGAGCGCGGATGTCCTCCAAACCCTGTTGAATGACACTGACCTCGCCCTCGCCGAGCGTCTGGTCGACGAGCCGGCGATTGAGGGTGTCGATTGAGTTTAGGTCCAGGACATCCGCCGGTTGGCCCACGCGGTGCCTTACCAGCACCGCATGCAGACGCCGCAAAAGATCCAGTCCGGCCGCGCAGTCCTCCAGTTCCTCCGGCTCGGGCAGCAGCGGGGCTTCGTAGGTCGCCATGCCTTTCGGCATCGAGAGGTAGTCGGGGCCTTCGTCGACCACGACGCTGAAGGGTGTTCCCGGCATCCGTCGTGTCGTCGTGAGGTCTATCGGTGTCGTCATGGTTGTTTGCCAAGGTTGATCGCCCGGCTGGACAGGCTCGCCAGGACGCGCTCGTCGCCGATTCTGCAGGCGACCTCGGGTGCCGGCCGACCGGATTCGTAGGAGCTCAGGCCAAGCGACGGATGAGGCAGATCATGGGTGTCGGCGCTCGAATCGCCCCGCCGCTGCGCGACGACGCCGAACTGCGCCAGATACTCCAACGCCATTGCGATCGCCGAGGCGATCCGCGCCTTGACCTGCGGCCGCAGGCTGCCGCCGAAATCATCCAGCTCGACCGGCTGCACGCCGATCAGGAGCAGATGCTGCGGATAGTCGCCGAGCATGGACGCGAGGGCGAGCACCTCCTGGAATCCGGTCTGGTGCAGGCTCATCTTCTTGGCACCGAGGAAGCGCGGCACCTCGCTGCCCTCGACCCGCTTCATGGTGCCCGGCGGCAGCCCGTAGTCGACCGCGTCGAAGACCACCAGCACATCGGCCGTGCGGACCCGATCGACAAGATAGATCCCCTGGGTCCCGCCGTCGAGCAGTTGCACGTTCGGCGGCATCATCCAGTCGTGCTGCATCGTCTCCACCGCCCGCACGCCGAAACCCTCGTCGGCCCAGAGTAGGTTGCCGATACCCAGGACCAGGATGGCGGGGTTGTTCCCGATGGCTCGGTCGCTCATGGCCGATCGTCCTTAAACATCCGCCAGCCGCTGACCATGGTGCTGATCAGGCTCTGGCGCGACATGATGTCCTCGCGAATCGCCGTGTAGACATGCAGCATCACGAAGACGACGATCACCCACATGCCCCAGTGGTGCCACATGCGCACGTCCTGACTTTGGCCGACGAAGGGGATGACCCAGCCGAACAGCTCGTCCTGCCAGCTGCCGAGCCCGGTCTGCTCCGAATAGAGCGCGAAGCCGGTGACGATCATCACCAGACCTCCCACGGTGATGATGACCACCATGAAGAGGTGAGCAAGCGGATTGTGGCCGATATATTTGGCTGGCTCGGCTTCCTTGAAGGCATACCAGCGGACCTCGTGAACCAACTCGTGCCAGAAGCTCGCGCGCCAGAAGGGCAGGGTGAACAATTGATGTGAGTAGCGATTACCGACGAAAGCCCAATAGATCCGGAAGATGAAGGCGATCACGAAGACATAGGCCGCGGCGAAATGCGCGAAGCGGATATAGCCCATCACATAGTGATCGCTCGCCTCGCCGGGCAAGGTCGGGAGCGGGCTACCGATCAGATAGCCGCTGATGGCCAGAATGGTAATCGAGAGTGCATTGACCCAATGCCAGGCCCGCAAGGGTGCCTGATAGACGTAGACAGCGGTTCGTTTGACCTGTGGAAGGCTGGTGTTCATGTTGTCATCCCGAGTGTGAGCGATGAATCCGGGTAATATGCACAGGAGAACCCCGGCCCTCGTTCGTAATTTCGGCCATCGTGTCACGTGGCGCAGAACGCCACGGGGCATGCGTGACACCGCGGAGCGGATGTCACGAGCTCCTTGCATGTTGCGTCGAGGCCAAGCTCACCCCGAGCCCATCAAGCGGCCTCGAGACGCGTTTCAGCGAACCTTGATGCGGGTGAGCTCCTCCCCGTCCGGCCCCATGATGTGCGTCGCACAGGCCAAACAAGGATCGAAGCTGTGCAGGGTGCGCAG
Organism: Thiocapsa sp. C2-2m; assembly: GCF_041903745.1. Taxonomy (NCBI): domain Bacteria; kingdom Pseudomonadati; phylum Pseudomonadota; class Gammaproteobacteria; order Chromatiales; family Chromatiaceae; genus Thiocapsa; species Thiocapsa sp. C2-2m. The sequence goes on from NZ_JBBWVD010000025.1 coordinate 27,442, forward strand.
GATCTCCAGGGGCTCGTCCGCCTTGGCCAGCGGGGTGTTGAGCAGCGATGCCTCGAAGGCACCGATGTTCCCCGCCGGGTCGCGCGGCGAACCGTTCCAGGTGGTCGGCACGACCGCCTGGTAGTTCTCGATCTTGCCGTGCGTGATCAGGATCCAGTGCCCGAGTGCCCCACGCGGGGCCTCGGTCGTGCCCACACCGCGCGCCTCCTTCGGCCAGGTCTTGGGATCCCAGTTGTCGACATTGGCGGTCGCCGTGTCGCCCGCCTTGATGTTGGCGACCAGCTTGTCCTGGAAATAGCGCATCTTGTGGGCCGACCAGGAGGCCTCCAGCCCGCGCGCGGCCGTGCGGCCCAGGGTCGAGAAGATCGCCTCCAGCGGCAGTCCGAGATCGGTCAGCACCTTGTCGACCGGTTCCTTGAACTCGGGGATGCCCTGGGCGTAGCCGATGACATAGCGCGCCAGCGGACCGACCTCCATCGCATGTCCGCGCCACCGAGGGGCCTTGATCCAGGAATACTTGGCCTGCTCGTCGAGCGCCTCGATCCGGGTGCGGCTCCCGACTGCGTTGGGTCCGAGCACGAAGTTGGGCTCGGTCACCCCGTCCCAGGGATGCAGACCGCGCGTCTCGTCTTTGTAGCTGAACCAGGAATGATCGACGAACTCCTGGATCTCCTCCGGGTTGCGCAGGTCGATCTCGTGAATCTCGTTGAGATTGCCGTTGATGATGGCCCCGCGCGGCAGGAGCTGGTTCTCCGCCGAGTCGTCGTTTGCATGATCCGGGATGTCGCCGTAGGACATCACCGCCTGACTGCTCAGCCCGCCGCCGTAGGTCCAGTCCTTGTAGAAGGAGGCGATTGCGATCAGGTCCGGGATATAGACCTTGTCGATGAACGCGATGGTCTGGTCGATGATGCTGCTGACGAGATTCAGCCGCTCCATGTTGATCGCGCCGACCGCGCCCGTGCCGCTGACATTGATGGCACAGGGCATCCCGCCGACCAGCCAGTTCGGATGCGGGTTCTTGCCGCCGTAGACGGTGTGGATCTTCACGATCTCCTTCTGGAAGTCGAGCGCCTCCAGATAGTGGGTGACCGCCATCAGATTGGCCTCGGGCGGCAGCTTATAGGCCGGACTGCCCCAGTAGCCGTTCATGAAGGGTCCGAGCTGGCCGGACTCGACGAAGCGTTTGAGCCGATTCTGCACGTCGCGGAAATAGCCCGGCGAGGACTTGGGCCAGTCGCTGATGCTTTGCGCGAGCGCGCTCGTCGCCTTCGGATCGGCGCCGAGTGCGGACACCACATCCACCCAATCCAGCGCATGCAGGTGATAGAAATGCACCAGATGGTCGTGTGCCTGGAGCGTGAGCTGCATGATGTTGCGGATGGAGTTGGCGTTCTCCGGGATCGCGATCCCGAGCGCATCCTCGACCGCGCGTACCGAGGTCAGGGCGTGGGTGCCGGTGCAGACGCCGCAGATCCGCTCCGTGAAGGCCCAGGCGTCGCGCGGATCGCGACCGCGCAGAATGACCTCCAGCCCGCGCCACATGGTCCCGGTACTGACCGCGTTGCGGATCACGTTGTTTTCGTCGAGATTCACCTCGCAGCGCAGGTGTCCCTCGATACGAGTGACCGGGTCGACGACGACGCGTCGCCCGGCGGTATCGAGCTCGAAGCCGTTGGGCGTGGTGACGCTCATGCTTGGTCATCTCCCTTCTTGTCTTGGGCGTGTTTGTAGACGCTGACGGCCGCATGGGCGGCGATGGCGGCGCCCACGCCGGTGGCGACGGCGATGCCGGTGCGATCGGCATTGGCCTCGACGCCGAAGGCGTGGGTATCGGTGACGTGCTGATAGAAGCTGCCCTTGTCCCAGAAGCCGTCCTCGGAGCAGCCGATACAGCCGTGTCCGGACTGGATCGGGAAGGAGACCCCGCCGTTCCAGCGGATGGTCGAGCAGGCGTTGTAGGTGGTTGGTCCCTTGCAGCCGACCTTATAGAGACAGTAGCCGCGGCGTGCGCCCTCGTCGTCCCAGGTCTCGACGAACTGGCCGGCGTCGAAGTGCGGCCGGCGGTAGCATTTGTCGTGGATGCGCTGGCCGTAGAACATCAGCGGGCGACCCTGGCGGTCCAGCTCCGGCAGCCGATCGAAGGTCAGGATATAGGTCAGGACCCCGGTCATGACCTCCGCGATCGGCGGACAGCCCGGCACCTTGATGACCGGCTTGTCGCGGATGACCTCGTGGACCGGGGTGGCGCGCGTCGGATTGGGCCGTGCCGCCTGCACGCAGCCCCAGGAGGCGCAGGAGCCCCAGGAGATGACCGCCTTGCAACTGTCGGCCATCTCCAGAAGCTGCTCAATGAAGGGACGTCCGCCGACAATGCAGCTCATGCCGTCCTGATTGAGCGGCGGGTTGCCCTCGACCGCCAAGATGTAGTTCCCGGCGTGCTTGTGGCGCACCTCCTCCAGGATCGCCTCCGCCTGATGCCCGGCCGCCGCCATAATGAGATCATCGTAATCCAGCGAGATCATCGAGAGGATCACATCGGACACCAGCGGATGCGCGGAGCGAATGAAGGACTCCGAGCAGCAGGTGCATTCGAGCCCATGCAGCCAGACCACCGGGATCCGCGGCTTGGTCTCCATCGCGTGCGCGATCTTCCCGGCGAAGGCCGGCGCGAGTCCGAGCGCGGTGGCCGTCAGGCTGCAGAACTTGAGGAAGCTGCGGCGCGTGATCCCCTGGCGCCGCATGACCTCGTAATAGGTTTCGGTGGTTGGCATCTGGTTGTCGTCCCCGCTATACGTCGGCGCCTGGATGGAACCGGACGGTCGAGGACTTATTAGCAAAAGGGTTGCCATGCATTATTTGATATATAAAAACAATATGTTACGTGATTTATGCGAGTTATGCTCGGCCTGGAGTGCAAGGATGGCTGACAAGTTTTGAGGCCGGATGTAAAAATGCTTTGCAGTCGAGCAGGCGCAGCAGAGTGAGGTGCCGCCATCGGACTGCTGCCGGCTTACGAACCTTTACCCGCGTCCCGGACGTATACTTCAGACCTGCTTCGTGTGGGCTCCGGAACCGCCCCGAATTCACCTTTCCACTTGCAGGAATGAGCTCAATAGATGATGGTTGAATCCGAAGACGTCATCGCGCGGACCAAAAAATGGATCTCGGAGGTCGTGATCGGATGTGGCATGTGTCCCTTTGCGGCAAAAGAACTCAATCGCGGCGCAATACACTATCGGGTCGAAAGCGACTCCGATACGGAAGCCTGTCTTCGGGTCTTTCTCGAGGAGTGCCGTCGCCTTGATGCGAACCCGTCGATCGAGACGACGCTGCTGATCCTGCCTGGTGCTTTCCCCGATTTCGACGATTATCTGGACTTGGTTGAAATGGCGGAAGATCTTCTGGAAGCGGAAGGCTATGAAGGTCAGTATCAGGTTGCCGGCTTCCATCCCGAGTACCGTTTTGCCGATGCGCCCGACGATGATCCGGCAAACTATACGAACAGATCGCTCTACCCGATGTTGCACCTGCTCCGCGAAGCGAGCATCGAAAATGTGCTGGACCGATACCCTGATGCGGAGGCTATCCCCGAAAGGAATATTGCATTTGCCCGCGAGAAGGGACTTGACTATATGAAGGCGCTGAGGGAAGCCTGCTTTTAAACCGCGCCCGGCGCGGTATGCGATGTTTTTGGATGGGATCGGCCTCGGCAGACGTGACGAGCGTTGGAGTCTGCGCGGTTTAAGATATTAGAAAATATTAAATTTAAACCGCGTCTCACCGAGATCGAGGGCATCTCCAAAGCCAAATGCAAAATGAAAATGACGCATGTCGCTTGGACGCGGTTTAGTTCGTTCACGGCATGACCCTACGGGAGGTCCGAATGAAGAGTAGCGAGCAAGAGAGTCTTCGCCAAGCGGTGCGCGATCGCTACGGGGCGACGGCACGGGCAGCCACGGCGGGCGAGGGGGCGGATTGCTGCGCTCCGTCCTCTGCGGGCGGTTGTTGCGGGCCTGTGTCGATCCAATCGAGCCTGCTCGGGTACAGCGCGGCCGAGACCGCTGCCGTTCCCGAGGGTGCGGATCTCGGCTTGGGTTGCGGCAATCCCCAAGCGATCGCGGCGCTGAAGCCGGGCGAGACGGTGCTCGATCTGGGCAGTGGCGCCGGATTCGATTGTTTCCTCGCCTCCAGACAGGTCGGGGAGACCGGTCGTGTCATCGGCGTCGACATGACACCTGAGATGCTGGCCAAGGCGCGCAGCAACGCGGAGGTGCACGCCGATGCGGTCGGGCATCGCAACGTCGAGTTTCGACTCGGCGAGATCGAGAATCTCCCGTTGGCGGATGGCTCGGTCGACGTCGTCATCTCCAACTGCGTGATCAACCTGTCTCCGGACAAAGCCCGTGTCTTCGCGGAGGCGTTTCGGGTGCTCAAGCCGGGCGGGCGATTGGCCATCTCGGACATCGTCGCGACCGCCGAGCTGCCGGAGGATCTGCGGTCGGATCTGTCGCTCTATACGGGTTGCATGACCGGGGCGGCCGGGATCGATGCGCTTGAGCAGATGCTGCAGGGTGCGGGTTTCGAGCAGGTGCGCGTGTCGCCCAAGCATGAGAGCAGGGAATTTATTCGGGACTGGGCCCCTGGAACGCCGGTCACGGACTATCTGGTCTCTGCGAGTATCGAGGCGATCAAACCGGGCTAAACCGCGCCGGCTCCGACAGTCATCGGAGCCTGCGCGGCCAAGCCATTCCAACACATGACGCACACCGCACCGGGCGCGGTTTAATTGCGATCGGCGCGAGTGTGGCGGCCCCGCGCCGCCTTCTCAGAGCAGCTTGACCAAAGCCGCAAGCGCGGCAACCTGGCCCAGCATCAGCGGAACAATCCACTTCAGCAGATCGACCTTGGTGCGCTCGATCGCGGCATGAACGTTGGCAATATCCTTCTGGACCTCGTTTCGAAGCTCGGCGATGTCTTTCTGAACCTCACCCCGTAGCTCGGCGATGTCTTTCTGAATCTCACCCCGTAGCTCGGCGATGTCTTTCTGGACCTCGTTTCGCAGCTCGGCGATGTCCTTATGGACCTCGGCTCGCAGCTCGGCGATGTCCTTATGGACCTCGGCTCGCAGCTCGGCGATGTCTTTCTGGACCTCGCCTCGTAATTTGGCGATCTCCTTGTGCATGTCCGCCCGAAGCTCGGCGATGTCTTTTTTGAGCTCGCTGCGGACCTGCTCGATTTCCTTTTGGAGACGCAGCTCGGATTCGCGGACATCCGAGCGAAGAGCGACATCGCCGCCTCGCGGCCATTGTTGCTCCAAGGCATCGATGGTGTCGACGATCAGCCGAAAGCGCGTCGTGTCGTCGGGCGCCTCGGTGAGGCTTTCATACAGTCTCAGGGCGAGTCCCATGCTGTGCTCCTGATGTCAAGTTCCCCGGCCGGCGCGGTTCAAAGGATTAAAAAATTCTAAATTCTAAACCGCGTCTCACTGGATCGAAGATATCTCCGAAGCCAAGCGCACAATGAAAACGACGCATGTCGCTCTGGACGCGGTTTAGCCGCCGTCCGTCGCGGAGAGGCTTGCTGCGGGGCGGAGATTCTCGACGATGTCGAGGTTCTCGAGCTCCGCCGCACGCTCCTCCGAATAGCCCAAGGCACGGTAATTCAGGATGCCGCTCGGCGAATGACATTCGACGCAGTCGCGGCCTACGGGCTGAATGCCGTGATTGACCATGAGCGAGCCCATCTGACGCATCCACTTGGGCTCGACGTTCTCAAGCGCCCCGTCGACCAGCGGATAATCGGTCTTCCATCCACCGCTGACCCCAAAATAGGCCATGAACTCGTCCATCATATAGAGCTTGAAGGGCTCTTGGTACATGCGCTGTACGATGGGATCGCGGATCGCCTGCTTGACGGACGCGGCCGTGTCACCCGCTTCGTAGTAGGTCGCGTAATCGAACGGCAGGATCATGGCGCCGAACGGGCCTTGATTCCCCATGTCTTCGTACATCATGGCGTTGAACAGCTTGAAGGGATAGATGCGGCTTTCCCCGTCGTTCATGTGGGCACGCAGGTTGTCATCCAGCATCCGGCGCCGCTCTTCCAATTGTTCGGGCGTGAGCTGGGAGAGCGGGTCGGTCGCGGCCTCGACATAGGCGTCCACGTCGATGTCGGGATAGGTCTTCTTCAACTCGATCGCCTGCTCGCGCACGGCGGCGAGGATCTCGGGATCATCGATTCTGGCCAGTTGCTGCATTAGCGGGTCATACTCGGTCGAGCCGTTCGGATTATTGCCCAAGGCGTTCGCCAGGAAGGTTCCGTTGCCGTTGAACCAGAGGAAGGTGAAACCCTTGTTGACCTCGCCGGAGCGATAGACGTCGGTGGGTGTAAAGATCCCTTCCTCCGCATCCCAGGTCGGGTGAACCCAATCGCGGAGCACGACGTTGCTATCCTCAAGCTCCCGGATATGACAGGTCTCGCAGGCGATCCGATCGAGATGCCCATTGAGTAATGCCTTGTGCTCGGAGCGGTTGTGCGGTGCGATGCTGTGACAGGTCACGCACGACACCTCGACATCCGGCAGATCGTTGGCGACGAGATCGACGCCCATCCGACCACGCGGGATCTTGTGACCTTCCGGGACATGACAGTCGGTGCATTGCAGACCGGCCGCTGCATGTACGTCGTCCTCTGGGCTGAACGGGTTGCCCCGCTTAGCGCCCGTGTGAAGCAGGCGCTGGTGCTTGTCTCCGAGCGCCTTTGCGGCCTCGTTGTGCAGATAGGCATCCCCGCCCATGTTGTGCTGATGGCAGTTCAGGCAGTTCTTGGTCGTCGAGCGCCCCACGGTGAGAGCGGCGCGCATCGTCCGATCCTGATTCCAGCGCAATCCGACATCATCGCGGATCACATACCGCTGGTTCATGTCGTACTCCGTGGAATGACAGATCAAACAGTCAATACCTTCCTTGGCAACATCGGGGACATCGCCGATCGGCATCATCTTTTCGGTCGCCGGCTGATAGTTCCCGCCGATATGGCATTGGCCGCAACCTTCGCTGCGTAAGGCGACCTCGCCATGCGCCGATTCGGGTCGACTCTCCACCAGCGCCGCCCAGCCGGTCCAAGAGAAGCTGCCGGGGATGCCGCAGGCCCGGTTGATCTTGCCGACCGGGATCGGACGACTGCCCTCGGCGTTCACTTGGCGTCCGTCGTAGCCGTAGGTCGAGAAGCCGCCTCCGGCATCGCTCTGGAACTTGAAATGAACCGAGTTGACGATGTCGTCGAGTGTATCGACCTCGGAGGTACGTCCGTCGTGATGCTGGACCTTGATGGTGGCGTGACACTGCAGGCAGGTCTTGGGTCCTTCGTATTGCAGGATCTTCGCATCCCGAAAATACTTGATGTGCGTCGGCTCATGCTCAAGCATGAAGGACTGCGTGTTCATGAGCATCTCGACCTTGACCCGTCGCGCGAAGGCGTTGTCGTCTTGCCCGACAATGGCCTCGGCGGCCGCGCGGCGCGCGCTCAGCGAGAGCTCGGTCGCCATCGCTTCCAGCTCCTCCTGCGTGATCGGCTGACTGTTGGCGTAGGTCAAAGGCGCGTTGGATTTACCGACGTAGGCGTCGAAAACGATCGGATAGACCACCTTGTAGAGTACAAACAGGACGAGCAGTCCCACCGCGGCCGTGATGAGAAGCCGACGTGCGTTCTTGGGTGTCAGCAGGGTTTTGGCGAATGCGTTCATGGTGTCTCACGCGGGGTCGGAGTCTCGGTACGGGGCGGGTCGGTTTCGCGATGCCAGCCGGTGATCATGGCGCGTAGATTCGAAAAGACCGTATCGCCGGTGGTGATGATGTAGATGTGCACCAACAGGAACAGGGCCAGGAGATAGCTGACGACGACGTGGGTCATGGCGACGACCCAAACGCTGCCGAGGCCGAACAGGGTCTCCGGCAGATAGACCGAATAGAGAAAGGCCCAGCCGCTGAGGATGAGAATCGGCATCAGACCGTACATGACGCCGAGGTAGCTCAGCTGTTGAAGTGTGTTGAACTTCATCGCCTCGGTGACGTGGAACGGATGCGGATCGAGCCGAAAGATTCCGATCATGTAGTAGCGCGTCTGGGCGATCAAATCCCCGATGAGTGTGCGAAACCGGATACGATAGTGGCGCGCATTCGCGCTCCTGGCATTGACGACGATGAAGCCGATCCAAGCGATGGTCAGGAGGATCCCGGCTGTATTGTGCACGACCCGCGCGGTGGCGAATGGCATCAGCCAATCGGCCCCGGCGTAGTGCATGCTGACCCCGGAGGCGATCAAGGTCAGGAATAAGAGTGCGTTCATCCAGTGCCAAAGCCGCAGCCAAGCCGGATAGAGATACAGCGATTTCATCATGCCCTCCGATTTGCCCGACGGGCGAGATAGCGACCGACACCGTGTGCCGCGAGCAGCAGGACCATCAGGCCCATGATGATCAGGCTGATTCGGTCGAGCGTCGGACTCTTGCTCATGCCGACCACATAGGCCTCGTTGAAGACGGCCTTGGCGAGCAAACCGCTGCGGGCGATATCTTCCTCCGATCGAAAATGATACAGCCGCGCGAGGAGCTGCGAATCGGCGGAGTGACAGCTCACGCAATTCTTCGCGCTGTCCTCGGCCGGCAGAATCTCATGGTTTGCGAAGAGTGCGACGGGTGTGTGGCAGTCGACGCACCGCACCGAGCCCCAGTGGGCGTCGCGGTTCGGCAGCCAGTCATGGCTCGTGCTGGATGGTGCGATCAGCTCCTCATGGCAAGACAGGCAGACCCCGTTGTGGTTCCGCACGATCTGCGCGATCGGGTCCCCGACCGCGGCCGGTCGGAAGCGATGCGGGTCGTGGCAGGAGTGGCAACTGAAGCCGGCGGCCTTCGGTGAGTCCGAGACCGCGTGGACGCTGTGCTTGAACTCGGCATCGATGTCCACCCACCCCCGGCTCAGGTTTTGGTCGTCGTCCTCGTGACAGCCGATACAGTCCAGATCGCCGGGAGCAGGCCGGTCCGGATGCGGATAGCGTCGATAGCTGCGGCGATGACAGTCGATGCAGGCCAGCTCGCCGTGGACCGAGTGCGCGAGCCCCTCGCGATCGATCGACAGATCGACGATGTCGCCGTTCTCGGGGTTTCGATAGGCAAGGGTCGACATCGCATGACAGCGCAGGCAGGCGTGTCGATCCGCAGCGGCTTCGGCGAGCTGGAGGTCGAGCGTTTGGTCGGCGGTGTCTGGAAGCGCCGCCTCGATCGTGTCGGCAGGCGCGCTCAAGGCCAAGAGGCCGACGCATAGGCCGAGCAGCAGTTGTGCCCACGGCCTTGCCGGCTGAGCCGTCCGTCCTGGGTTTTCATCGTCGGGGCGGTCTTGGTCGATACCTTGGATCGCCCGGTTGCGTGATGCTTTCATTTCACGTCCTGGTTGAAGCGGTGCGGTTGGATTCGTCGCCAACGCGCAACGAAGGTCGAATAACCCGCAGGTAGCCGTCGAGCGTGCATTGATGTGTCGTTCCCGGTGTGGGGCGGAAACGCGAGATCTCGTGACGGAGCGAGACATGCGCCTGACCTGGATCCTACGCGCAGAGGGAAACCGATTCCAGAGCCGCCGTGGGCGTGCGTCATGTGCGGCGTTCCTCGGTTCCGATGTGAACTGATGGCACGTTATTTGATTTACTCGATCCCCTCCGATTCCAGCCCAGCCGGGAGGCTGGAATCCGGTCGTTTTTTCGAGGATGATCGTCGCTTGTTCCATCTTGTTTCGACAGCAGGAGTCCGGTATGACCACCAGGCACGACGGGGAGACCCGCACTCAGAACCGTCATCTCCTGGACTGGGTGACTGAGTTGGCCGAGCTCTGTCAACCTGATCGCATCTATTGGTGCGACGGATCTCAGGAGGAGTACGATCGACTCTGCACCGAGATGGTCGATGGCGGCACCTTCGTCCGGCTGAACCCGGAGAAGCACCCCAACAGCTTCCTCGCCCGCTCCCATCCAAGCGACGTGGCGCGGGTGGAAGACCGCACCTTCATCTGCTCTCTGCGCGAGGAAGACGCCGGTCCAACCAACAACTGGCTTGAGCCGCGCAAGGCCAAGGCCCTGCTCAAGGGGTTGTTTAGGGACTGCATGCGCGGACGTACGCTCTACGTGATCCCCTTCAGCATGGGTCCGATCGGCTCGCCGATCGCGCATATCGGCGTGCAGATCACCGACTCGCCCTACGTGGTGGTGAATCAGCGGATCATGACCAGGATGGGCCAACGAGTCCTTGACACCCTAGGCGATCACGGCGATTTCGTGCCCTGCGTGCATTCGGTCGGCGCGCCACTGCAACCCGGCGAGCAGGATGTGCCCTGGCCTTGTGCGAACAGCATCGAGGACAAATACATCGCCCACTTCCCCGAGACCCGCGAGATCTGGTCGTTCGGAAGTGGTTACGGCGGCAACGCACTGCTCGGCAAGAAGTGCTTCGCGCTGCGGATCGCCTCGGTGATGGCGCGCGACGAGGGTTGGCTGGCCGAGCATATGTTGGTGATGGGCGTGGAGTCGCCCGAGCATGAGAAGCGCTATGTCGCCGCCGCCTTCCCGAGCGCCTGTGGTAAGACCAATTTCGCCATGCTCATCCCGCCGAAGGGCTTCGAGGGCTGGAAGATCACCACGGTCGGCGACGACATTGCCTGGATCAAGCCCAATCCCGCCGACGGACGCTTTTACGCGATTAACCCGGAGTACGGCCTTTTCGGGGTGGCCCCTGGGACAAACGATGACTCCAATCCCAACGCCATGGCTGCGTTGAGCGCGAATGCCATCTTCACCAACTGCGCGCTCACCGATGACGGCGCCGTCTGGTGGGAGGGCATGACCAAAGAGCCGCCCGATCATCTGATCGATTGGAAGGGCGAGGACTGGACGCCGGGTTGCGGTCGGCACGCGGCCCATCCGAACGCTCGATTCACCGCGCCCGCCTCGGCCTGTCCCTCGATCGATCCGGAATGGGAGAACCCCAAGGGCGTGCCTATTAGTGCCTTCCTGTTCGGCGGCCGGGTCAGTCGGCATTTCCCTCTGGCGTTCCAGAGCTATAACTGGGAGCACGGCGTCTATCTGGCCGCCACCATGGGCTCGGAGGCCACTGCCGCAGCGATCGGACAGGCGGCCGTGCGGCGCGACCCCATGGCCATGCTGCCCTTCTGCGGCTACAACATGGCCGACTATTGGCGGCATTGGCTGCGGATCGGCCGGCGCTGCGTCTCCACCCCGCCCCGGATCTTCCGCGTCAATTGGTTCCGCAAGGACGAGCACGGGCGCTTTATTTGGCCTGGATTCGGCGAGAACATGCGCGTGCTCGAATGGATCGTCAAACGCTGCAGCGACAGCGGCTCGGCCGTGGAGAGTCCGATCGGCTGGATCCCGGACTATGAGGCTTTCAATTGGGACGGGCTGGATTTCGATCGCGAGCGTTTCTATTCGATCATGAACATCGATCGCGAGTCGGCCCGACTGGAGACCCATGATCAGGAGGAGCTCTTCACGCGCTTCGGTGACCACATGCCGCGCGAGTTGGAAAGCGAGCGCGAGCTGCAGCTTGCCCGGCTCTATCACTCACCGGCACTCTGGGATCTGTCCAGTACCAAGAGGTCATGATCTGGTGCCGAGACGATCCTTCGCGGCCGGTCCGTCGAGACTATTGGCGTCCCTGTCGCGCTTGCAGTTCAAGCGGTCGGTCTCGGCCGTAAGCGCTGGCACCGCGTCCGATAAGGCCGCCTGCGTCATCGCGGCTTTACCGGCCTATCAGGTCGCGCTCTGGCCCGACGGTTGGGTGCTCGACGCGCGCGGCGAGGTGGCGGTGCGTGATACACACGCCATGGCCGAGGCGCGGCGCTGGTATGCGCTTGCCGATCAGGCGGCAGGGCGGCCGCGGATGGATCGGGCCATGCGTCTCCATGGCACCTTTGTTCCGCGCCCCGTCGTCGCGCTGGCCGGGCAGCGCTTCGCGTCGGAGTCCGTCGCCTCGGTGGCCTTGCAGCTTGTGGCGGGGGATTGGATCGCGCAACGGCGGCAGCAGCTTCTCGCGGCGCCCGACCAGGCAATACGTGCGAGCCGGCTTGGCTGGACCGGTTCTCGACATGCCGCCGATCCAAGCATCGAGGCGATGATGGCCTGTGTCGGGCAGGTGTTGGGCGATTGTCGGCGAGAAGGGCTCATTCCGCCAGCAGACTGCGACCTGACGGTGCGTTCGGACGATGGATTCGGGATTCGCGGCTATCGCTGTCTCATCACCGTGGATTTGGACAGCTCCGCGTGCGCGCGATTTCGCGAGGAGATGCAGACGGCCTTGGTGCCCTGGAATCGCGCCGTGGTGCGCGACAGCCTGGCCCATCCGCTGATCAAGGTCGAGGTGCGCGTTCGCAGGTGACCGGCCTTCCTCATCGTGCGCCCGCCGACCGGTCGGGACGAGCGAGAGCGAAGTCCACCGAACCCTGCGCCGGCGCTTGGTGGACTGCGCTGCGCTTGTCTAGCCGACCACTGCGGAATTCTCTCGGGACGCCGACGCTGTATGCCGGATGAGGCGATCGTTCATCCGAACCAATTTCCTGAACCGCGTCCCCTCGACAACGCCAGAATCGACCGAGGCCCTATCGACCTCGGTACCCGCATGCGCCCACGGGGACGTGGTTCAGACTCAGAGCGTCTTCGCCTGCTCCGCCAGATAGATCCAGGTGTCGATGACGGTATCCGGATTGAGCGAGATGCTGGTGATCCCTTCCTTGAGCAGCCAGTCGGCGAATCGAAGCATTCCTGGAAATTCGGTGCGACATAGCGACCGGCGCCCCGGAACCCGATCATCGGATTCTCTTCCTCGGGCTCGTAGCGCGTCCCGCCGACCAGGTTGGCGTATTCGTTGGATTTGAAGTCCGACATGCGCACGATGACGGTGTTGGGCGCGAAGGCTGCGGCCAGGGTTGAGATGCCTTCGGCGAGCTTGGCGATATAGAACTCGCGCGGGCTGGCATAGGCGGCGATGCGCGGTGCGATCCTGGCCTTGAGGTCCGCCGGGAGCTGGTCGAATTCGGGCAGCGCTTTGGGGTGGATCCCGATCATGTTGTTGATGATGAACTCCAGACGCGCCAGACCGATACCGGCGTTCGGCGTGGCCGCGAAGGCGAAGGCGCGGTCCGGGTTGCCGACGTTCATCATGATCTTCACCGGGATCTCGGGCATGGCCGAGAGTTCAGCGCAGCTCGTACCAAACCCCACGACCACTGCCGTGCTGATTCAGTGTGCCGCGTTCGACCAAGGCGCGGAAGTGCTGCTTGAGCGTATTGCGACTGGCTCTGGTCAGCGCGATAGCCTCTCCCATCGTGACCCGACCATGCTCGCGGGCGAACTCGACAATCACGAGCTGCAATTCAGGCATGGTTGCCAGCACGATCCGTTCGCGCTCGACCTTTTTCTCCAGTCGCCGTACCTGCTCGGTGAGCGAGCGCAGGAAAAACTCCAGCCAGGGCTGCCAGTTCGGCGACTCCGTGCGGATCGTGCCCTGGTTCTGGCGCAGCGCCAGGTAGTAGGCGTCCTTGTTCTGCTCGATCACGCTTTCCAGGGAGCTGTACGGCACGTAGGCATAGCCGGCTTGCAGGAGCAGCAGCGCGGTCAGCACACGGGAGAGCCGGCCGTTGCCGTCCTGAAAGGGATGAATCTCCAGAAACACGACGATGCAAATGGCGATGATCAGCAGCGGATGCAGTCGCGCCGTTTCGCGCGCTAGGTGCACCCAGGCTACCAGTTCGGTCATCAGGCGCGGCGTGTCGAAGGGCGATGCGGTCTGGAACACGATGCCGAGTTGCGCCCCGGTGTCATCGAAGGCGGCGACGCTGTTGGGATGGGTCTTGTAGTGGCCGCGATGCCGAGCGTCCTTCTCGCTGTGGCGCAGCAGGATCTGGTGCAACTGCTTGATGTGGTTCTCGGTGAACGGGATGTCCTGCCACGATGAAAAGACCAGATCCATCAACTCGGCGTAACCGGCGACTTCCTGCTCGTCACGGGTCGCGAATGACTGGATTTCCAGATTCGAGAGCAGCCCTTCCACTTCCCGATCAGATAGCTTGCTGCCCTCGATGCGGGTCGAGGAACCGATGCTCTCGATGGTGGCCACCCGCCGCAAGGCCGACAGACGGTCAGGCGCGAGCGTACCCAAGGCACGCCAGGCGCCCTTGAACTCGTCGATCCGGGCGATGAGATTCAGGATCTCGGGGGTGATCTGGAGGGTGTCGGCTTTCGGCATGAACCAATACTACACCCATTTACGCCCATTTTTGCCTGCCTCTGCCTTGGCACAGCAGCGCGAACAGCATGACGATGGATCATCGGTAAAAATCGTTGCGCCTCAAGGATTGAATCTCGGAGCGCAGGCATTGAGTTCCTTGAGGCGATCCTTTGGGACGCGATCCCATGCGTTGGCGGGTAGCAACGAGCCGAAGAGGCTGGCGTCGAAGACGTGCTGCCGGCTCTTGACGCGGTCCCACTGAAAGGCGTCGTAGGTACCTTCCAAGACAAGTTGACGCACCTCAACAAACGGCGGCTCTCCTTGTTTTCCATCCTCAATCCACTTCCTCGCGAGCCGCTCCCAGAGGCTGCCCTTGCGGTCAACGCGGCCGATCTGCTGCTCAAGAACGGCAGGGTTCCATTCGGCGTGGAACTGAACCACGACGCGACAGGACTCGTGCAGGTTGAGCCCCTCACGCCCGACTTGGCTCTGCGCGATGAGAACCCACGGCGAGGCATCAGTGGCGGACGCCTCACGGAGAAACCCGGTGAACGTCGTCAGTTCCTTCGGAGGCGGCGCGCTGGTTCGCAACTTCCGCGACTCCGCGAGCCACTGGTGCATGAGTCCGTGGGGCACGACAACCGCCGCGCGACCGCCCGCGTCGAGCACTGCGTGAACCACCGCGCACGCGATGCGCGTCTTGCCGGTGCCGACCTCGTCGGCGAGTACGAGACCGCTCTGCGCCAGCCGCTTGGCCATCCATGCAAGCGAGGCCCGCTGACCGTCGTCGAGATCCTGCTCTTCACGCGGCTTCGCCGCGTCCTCTGCGACAAGCTTCTGAAGCGCGGTAGCCGCGCGCGTCCACGAGAAGCTCATCGGAGACCCCATGCTCGCGCCGCGCCATCGAGCACCTCGGAGTACCTGGCTTTCTGCTGTTCATTCAGATTTGGTGGTCGCAGTTCCTCTGCCTTAAGGTGCAGGAATATATTGAGACGATGCGTCCGCCAGGTCTCAATGAGTGCTTGAGGAAAGGATGCATGGAACATCCGATCGAGATGGCCGAGCCAGTCGTCCAGCATCGACTCCGGCAGCGCCCCTTGAAGCGCCGCGACCTTCTCGATGAGTTCGGCGGCCGCGTCCAGCGCATAGGTTTTTTCCAGCTCGCTTCTCTCGCCCTTCCTTTCTCCAGGCCGCTTCTCGCGGCTCTTGTCGCGACCATCCTCTTCGTCACTGTCATCGTCGTCCGTAGCCTCGGCAGGACGAATTGGGAAATCGAGGAGGGCCGCAAGCGCATCAGCGTAGGTGTCGAAGCGTGGCGGTTGCCACCCAACGCGCCCGGCGGCGTCCACGATGGGTACGACCCACCTGTGGGCGCTTTCGCCAGCGACGTTGAGCGCGGTTGGACTCTCGTCGTTCTGCAGCGGGACGCCGTCCCCTCTCTTCACGTCGAACCAGTCGCGGCCCGTCCAGGAGATGCTCACGCGCAACTCGGTCGAGACGTCATCGCGCCAGAGCAAGCGCAGATGTTGGGACGGCGAAGTCTCGATCGTCGCCGAGAGGATCGGCGGTGCTTCCATGATGGGCTGCGTGTCCGGCGCGTCGCCCACCTGGCCGATGGCCCACTCCTCGTCGCCAACGGTCTCGGCTTCGTCCGACCAGAACAGCCAGCGCTCGATCGCCTCACCATCGAGCCGTTCGTCGACCGCGAAGACCACGCCAGTCTCCACGTTCCCATCGGCCATCCGGCCGTGCGTGAGGATGCCGCGGCGCGAGAGGTTGCCGGACCCGAGGTAGAGCCAGCCGTTGCTCACGTGGCCATCGCGGAGATAGCCCGCGTGGATGAAGCGCGGTTTGCGGTTCGCAGGATCAAGCGAAGATGCCGCCGCGAGGAGCACGTCGAGCCGTGCGGTCAGCTTGTGCTCCTTCACCGGGAGCGGCTGCTCATCGCGATGGAAGCGCCGCGCGAGGAGTGTCTCGACGAACGCAGCCGCCGCTGCGACGTCGGCGCGGTCCTCGACACGGGCGCTGCCGACGAGCGGGAGATCGACGACCCACACGAGCTCGAGCTGCTGCCGCGCCGATGTGTACGTGTAGTTGGCCGTGAGCACGGCGAGCCGAAGATGGACGGGTGCGCCCTCCCGGCTCGGTGCGAACGCCAGCAGCGCGACCTTTGCGTGCAGCAGCGAACCAGGTGCGACCGCGCGCGGCTGAAACTCGTGGAGACCAGGGATGCGCCCAGGCGGAAAGACTCCCTGCCGCGACGACGACGCATGCCCGTCCAGCATCAGGTACACGAGCACGTCGCCCAGCGCCGCGCGTTGCCGTGGCCGCAGCCCGGTGAATCGCTGCACGGCATCCTCGAGGAAGTCATCTGCGCCGGTCATGGCGACGAGAGCGGCGCTGTACCCGACCATGCCCTCGGGCGGCACGAAGATGTCGAGCAGCGTCTCGGCGCTCATCGCGCACCTCGCTGGTCGACGTCGCGCAGGAGCGAGTGGAGGTTCGCGATGCGGAACGTTCGCCCTGTCCGATCTGGCTCGATGCTCGCCGCGCCGTCTTCGAGGTCGCTCGCTTCATCGGTGCCGTCGACGACGCGGAACAGCGGGCCGCGGGTGACGGAGCCGTCGGCGAGCCCGAGCACCTCCCCAGAACGTCGGGCGAGGATTCGGATACCTTCCACGTCGTCGCCCGCAGCGACTGTGTCTGCGAACGACCGGCTCGTTGCCTCCTTGACGCCCGCTGTGTTCGCCTTCTCGACGTAGTTCTTCGAGGCGGTCCGGAGGTCCTTGGTCGACTTCTTGAGCGCCGAATCACTGGCCAGAGTCGTGAGCTTCACACCGCCACGCCCGGGCTCGACCGCGCGGGTCAGGCTCGCAACCGCGTCACGCGCCCGGTCGAGCACTGCGCCGAACGCACGCGCTGCGACGACTTCGTTGGCCTGCTCGCGATGACCGGCCTCGCGGAGACGAGCGACGACGCCATCCTCGATGCTCGGAAGGTCTCCTGCGCGTCCAATCGCGCGGGCCAGCCGCTGCTGCTTCTCGCTCGCAGACGTCGAGGTTCCGAGCAGCCGTGAACGTACCAGGGCGCGCTCGTCGTCGGTGGGGTGTTCGGGCGACAGCGCTTGCAGGAGGGTCTTGGGCCAGCCCGAGATCTCGCGGTTGCCTTCGAGCCACCCGAGCAGCCATCTGCGAAGGCTGGTGCCGCCTTTCCCGACGGGTTGGTCAAGGAATGCGCTGGCCAGCGCGCGCCCGACCGGCTCCAGCTCGAACGGATCGAAGCGCGAGCCCCTCGCGAAACCAAGCCCACCGTCGACACGGATCGCACGCGTCGCGGCTTGGCGGTGCGTGTTGCGGACGTAGTTCTTCGCTTGGCTCAGCCGCTGGAAGGACCATACGGAACTCTCGGTATCGCGGCCAAACGCTCTTCGCCCGAGGATACGGCGCGAGCGTTCCTCTCGGTCGTCTGGATCCTTTCGATACTCCAGCTTGCACGCCAGCGCTTCGATGCCGTGGCAGATGACGGTGGGCTTCGGTACGTTCGAGCCGTGGCTCGCAAGCTCTTCATGGAGCGCTAGCGCGGCCAAAGGCCAGGAGAGCTGCCGCACGAACCAGATGCGCCCGAGTCCGGGCACCACGAGTTCACGAAAGAACAGGTCGGCCGCGCGCAGATTGAAATCGAGAGAGAGACGTGACGACGTGACTTCACATGGAGCGGGGGAGAACCAGTATGCGGCAGCTTCACTCATATCGCTTTCCAGTCACAAGGCTCCGCGTTGCACGCATGTGCCGGCGATTCAAGCTTGGAGGGTCCTGCCCCGACGGGGGGGAACTGCGCTGCACGAGTTCACCTTGACGCGACGAAAGTGATTTCAGGAAAAGGATCTACCGGCAGAGCCGGAACCAGGAAACGTGGTCGAAGGCTCTACTCGTTGTCGTTGTCGTTGTCGTAATCGGATTCCGGCCGACAACGACAACGACAACGACAAAATTCTGCGGCGGTTCAGCCTCAGAGCGTCTTCGCCTGCTCCGCCAGATAGATCCAGGTATCGATGACGGTATCCGGATTGAGCGAGATGCTGGTGATCCCTTCCTTGAGGAGCCAGTCGGCGAAATCCTTGTGGTCCGACGGGCCCTGACCGCAGATGCCGACATACTTGCCTTGGGCGCGGCAGGCGGCGATCGCCATCGACAGCATCTTCTTCACCGCCGGATCGCGCTCGTCGAAGCTCTCGGCGACCAGGCTGGAGTCGCGATCCAGTCCCAACGTGAGCTGGGTCATGTCGTTGGAGCCGATCGAGAAGCCGTCGAAATACTCCAGGAACTCCTCCGCCAGCACGGCATTGGAGGGCAACTCGCACATCATGATGAGGCGCAAGTCGTTCTTGCCGCGCGCAAGGCCCTGCTCGGCGAGCGCCTCGACGACCGCCTTGGCCTGTTTGAGCGTCCGCACGAAGGGGATCATGATCTCGACATTGGTCAGACCCATGTCGTTGCGCACGCGCTTGAGCGCCTCGCATTCGAGCTCGAAGCATGCCTTGAAGTCCGGTGCCACGTAGCGTCCGGCCCCCCGGAACCCGATCATGGGGTTCTCTTCCTCGGGCTCGTAGCGGGTGCCGCCGACCAGGTTGGCGTATTCGTTGGACTTGAAGTCCGACATGCGCACGATGACGGTGTTGGGTGCGAAGGCGGCGGCCAGGGTCGAGATGCCTTCGGCGAGCTTGGCGATGTAGAACTCGCGCGGGCTTTTGTAGGCGGCGATGCGCGGTGCGATCTTGGCCTTGAGGTCCGCCGGGAGCTGGTCGAATTCGAGCAGCGCTTTGGGGTGGATCCCGATCATGTTGTTGATGATGAACTCCAGACGCGCCAGACCGATACCGGCGTTCGGCGTGGCCGCGAAGGCGAAGGCACGATCCGGGTTGCCGACGTTCATCATGATCTTTACCGGGATCTCGGGCATGGCCGAGAGTTCGACGGTCTTGTAGTCGAACGCCAGCTTGCCGTCGTAGATGAGACCCGTGTCGCCCTCTGCGCAACTGACGGTGACAAGCTGGCCGTCCTGCACCACGTCGGTCGCGTTGTTGCAGCCGACGACAGCCGGCACGCCCAACTCGCGGGCAATAATCGCCGCATGGCAGTTGTTGACCAGCACCGGGGAATAGCGCTCGGTGAAGACGATATAGTTGTGATGGTCGGCCACCGTGATGTTGTAGACCGCCTCTTCCCCGCGCGTCTCGACCAGACGGACTCGGGATTGACGGACATCCGAATCCAGCAGGGTTTGCAGGCGCGCGGCCTGCGCGGAATCCAATCGCGGCAGGCTCTCGGCGATGGCGCGCTCGGCGATCAGATAGCCCTTTCTGACCCGGTTGTTGACGTCCGAATTGACATCGGCGCTGAAGAGTTGGCGCGTGTTGAAGAAGCGGCTGCCGACCCGGCGCTCGTCACGACACTTGACGCGCTGCGTATACTGCCCGATCAGATCGAGTTTCTCGACGATCTGCACGTTATGGATGTGGCGGTTGCTGGTGACCTGCGGCACCGTGCCAAGCCGAAGACAGGCTACCGCGACGGCTTGCAGCGTTTCGGTATCCGACACATACAGATTGACGCGGCCATGCTTGAAGCTGCCATCGCCATCGATCAGACCGGCGAGGAAACTCGCGGCCAAGTCGACGTCGGCCTGCAGGAGCGTGGTGACGATGCCCTCCTGTTCGAGGCTCAGATCTTCGGCGATGGCCTTGGAATAACAACGATAGGCGTTGGCCTGACCGACGACTTGCGCGCCCCGGATGAAACCTTGCGAGACCTGTTTGGCGGAGGTACTGAAGCCCTTGCCATAGTTCTCCAGCAGCGCTGTGTTCATGCGGGCGATGAACTGCTGCTTGAGCTCGGTCGGCTTCTTGATGAAGGTCACCTCGCCGTGGGTCCGGGTCAGATGGATGTGGCCATCGCTCATGAGCCCGCCGAGCAGATAGGCCAGCGAGCGCTCTTTGTCGGTGGAGCTGGAGAGCTGCGGCAAATGCTGAGCGAGCAGGACGGCGTCGCCATCCTCAAGTATCCGCTGCATCTCGCTGTCGACCAGCTTTGCTTCCGCCAGATTGAGCATCTTGTGATCAGGCGTCAGGGTCAGGGTATTGCCCTGCATCCGGCCGGTCTGAGAGATCTCGACCTTGATCGTGGCCGCCTGCTTCTGTATGACGGCTTCGACCGGCTTCCATTCGACCTTGAGCGTATCGCGATGCAGGGAGGGCACGCGGATTCCATCGTGCCCACGCGCATGGAGATCGGCGAAGGTCATGAATCCCCGGTTGGTCAGCAGGAGGGTGTCACCGGAGAAGCAGGTCCGCCCGCCGCGGTTGGTGACGATGGCCGCCGCGCGCTTCATCACCGGCTCCCAGTCGGGGTCGGTCATGTCTGTGATCAGGACGTCGCCGGCCTCGACACGGTGCATGTCGGCGATGCTCGAGACGATCTTGGCCGCGCCGGCGCCGATGCGGCTGCCGATACTGCGACCGGTGGTGAGCACCGGCCCCTTCTCGCGCAGCACATAGCGCTCGATCACGTTTCCGGAGCGGCTCTGCACGGTCTCTGGACGCGCCTGTACGACATAGAGCTTGCCGTCGTTGCCGTCTTTGGCCCACTCGATATCCATCGGGCGGCCGTAGTGCTGCTCGATCAGCACCGCCTGGCGTGCGAGCTGCTCGATCTCGGCATCCGTGATGCTGAAGCGCTGCCGATCGGCGTCGGGGACATCCTCGGTGCGCACCGGGCTTTTGGTGCCCGCGGTGCCGTCGTAGACCATGCGGATCGCTTTGTCGCCGACGCTGCGGCGCAGGATCGCGGGCCGGCCGGCGGCGAGCGTGGGCTTATGGACGTAGAACTCGTCGGGGTTGACCGCGCCCTGCACGACCATCTCGCCGAGCCCGTAGCTCGAGGTGATGAAGACGGCGTCGCGAAAACCCGATTCGGTATCCAGCGTGAACATGACCCCGGAGGCGGCAAGATCGCTGCGTACCATGCGCTGGATGCCGGCCGAGAGGGCGACATTGCGGTGCTCGAAGCCCTGATGGACGCGGTAGGAGATGGCCCGGTCGTTGAACAGGGAGGCGAAGACCTCCTTGATCCGGTGCTTGATGTTGTCCAGACCCTCGACGTTGAGGAAGGTCTCCTGCTGACCGGCAAAGGAGGCGTCGGGCAGATCCTCGGCGGTGGCCGAGGAGCGCACGGCCCAGGAGACCGCGGCGGTGCCGGCCTCGGCGGTCAGACGGGCGAAGGCGTCGTCGATCGCCGCTTCAAGCGCCGCCGGGAAGGGCTGCTCCATGACCCATCCGCGGATGCGCGGGCCGGCCTGGGAGAGCGCCGTGACGTCGTCGACGTCCAACGCGTCGAGGACCGCTTGGATGCGCTCGTCCAGTCCATCTTTGGCGAGGAACTCGCGGTAGGCGTCGGCGGTCGTCGCAAATCCGCCCGGCACCTGAACACCCAGGTCGGTGAGGTTCTGGATCATCTCGCCGAGCGACGCGTTCTTGCCGCCGACGACGGGGACGTCGTCCATTCCGAGCTCGCTCAGCCAGCGGACATAGTCGGTCATCTTGATCGTTCTCCAATTGCGGGGGGATGTCGGGCGGGACCGGGCGGATCGCGGGCTAACGCGGGCGGAACCGGGCGGTGCCGTTGGGCCGCGGGTGCGCGACGGTCGGGCCGGGCGACGCATCGAATCGGACAGCGAAATCGACGCGCGCGAGGACCCTTGTAAGCGCTCCGACGTAACGCGGCAATATAACCTACTTCGAAAATGGTCGCCTTCGGGCTAAGTCAATCTTGAGCATTGAGAAACGGGCGATCGGTCGCTTCCCTTTTCATCGGGGTGCGGTGGGTCTGCCGAACGACCGTTCCCCGGTGATCGATATTCAAGCTCGAGGCGAGGTCACGTGTCGGAACTACCATGAGCTCTGAATCCAATCGTTGTCGTTGTCGTTGTCGTTGTCGTTAGTCGCTGTCGAGGACGACAACGACAACGACAACGAGAACCGCGGTAAAGGTATTCTCTCGTCGAGTCGTTTTACTTCTTTTTCATCCGTTCCTACACGGTCTAAATGCCCGCAAGCGACCTTGTCCTCAATCGCCGTGTCGTGGTCGGTAGCTGTCCGGGATCAGGATGGTCGGGGTACGCTGGGTCGCGTCCTTGTCCGGAAAATCCAGGGTGTAATGCAGTCCGCGACTCTCGCGCCGCCGCAGCGCCGATTGGATGATCAGGTCGGCGACCTCAAGCAGGTTGCGCAGCTCGATCAGGTCGTTGCTGACCCGGAATCTGCTGTAGTACTCGATGACCTCCTGTTGCAGCAGGTCCGCACGGCGTTTGGCGCGGCGCAGGCGCTTGTTGGTACGTACGATACCGACATAGTCCCACATGAAACGCCGCAGCTCATCCCAATTGTGTGTGACCACCACCTCTTCGTCCGGCTCCGTAACCCGGCTCTCGTCCCAGGGTTGCACCTCGGGCGGGTGCGGGATCTCGTTCATCAGGCGTGCAATATCCTCGGCCGCCAGCTCCGAATACACCAGACATTCCAGAAGCGAGTTGCTGGCCATCCGGTTCGCTCCGTGCAGGCCCGTGTAGGCGGTCTCGCCGCTCGCGTAGAGACCGGGCAGATCGGTGCGGGCTCGGTCATCGACCATCACGCCGCCGCACGTGTAATGTGCCGCCGGGACGACCGGGATGGGATCGGTGGTGATGTCGATTCCCAGCTTCAAACAACGTTGATGGATGGTCGGGAAATGCTCGATCACGAAATCGGCGGGGCGATGCGAGATGTCGAGATAGACGCAGGCGGTACCGAGCCGCTTCATCTCGTGGTCGATGGCGCGTGCCACGATGTCGCGCGGGGCGAGCTCGGCACGTGGATCGAAGCGGGGCATGAAGCGCTCGCCGTCGGGCAACAACAGACGCGCGCCTTCTCCGCGCAACGCCTCCGTAATCAGGTAGGAGCGGGCCTCCGGGTGATAGAGACAGGTCGGGTGAAACTGCATGAACTCCATATTCGCGACCCGACATCCGGCTCGCCAGGCCATCGCGATGCCGTCGCCGGTGGAGACATCCGGGTTGCTGGTGTAAAGATAGACCTTGTTCGCCCCTCCGGTCGCCAAGACGACAAAACGCGCGAGGTAGACTTCGACCTGTCCCGTGCCTAAGTCAAGGATGTAGGCGCCGAGACAGCGCCGGTCCGTTTTGCCGGGGCGATGCTTGGAGGTGATGAGGTCGACGGCGATGTGCTGCTCGAACAGGGTGACGTTCGGCTTGATGCGCACCTGTGCCTCGAGCGTCGTTGCTACGGCACGACCGGTTGCATCGGCGGCGTGGATGACCCGGCGATGGGTATGACCGCCTTCGCGGGTGAGGTGATAGCCGCCTGTCGATGCGCTGGCTTCGTCCCGTGTAAACTCCACGCCCTGATCGAGCAGCCAGCGGATGTTGTCCGGTCCGCGCTCTACAATCTGCTTGACCACGCGACGGTCGCAGAGCCCGGCCCCGGCCTTCAGCGTGTCCTGGACATGGGATTCGATCGAGTCGGTTGCATCCAGCACGGCCGAGATGCCGCCTTGCGCATAGAGCGTGCTGCCTTCCCGGAGCTCTCGCTTGGAGACCACGGCGACCGAAAGGTCCTCGTGTAGGCGCAGTGCAAGGCTTAATCCGGCGGCGCCGCTGCCGAGAATCAGAACGTCGTAACGGTGAGGCGTGGCTGGCATGATCGGAACCTTAGAACGGTAGGGTATGGGTCAGGCGTCGAGGCCGGACGGGTTGAGACCTGCGTCTTCACGAGCTTCTATCCCGAGTGTGATCGGGTTGAGTTGGGCGATCGAGGCGGTTCGCCGTAAACTCACCCATTTCATGGGCGGGATCAAGGTTTGTCGCTTTATTTAGAGGGCCTCGGCCGCACTTGAGTGTGCTCAAGAACTTCCGAATCGGGGAATTGTCCATGCCAACGGAATTGCTGGTCAGCAGCGCCAAGGCCCGCGTCCATGTCTGAGCGCACAGCCGATCAGGTGCTCGTGGCGCGCGCCCAGAACGGAGATAAGCGCGCGTTCGACCTCTTGGTGTTGAAGTATCAGCAGAAGGTGGCGAATCTGATCTCTCGGTATATCCGTGATCCGAGCGAGGTGATGGACGTCAGCCAGGATGCCTTTCTCAAGGCATACCGCGCGCTGCCGGCGTTTCGCGGCGAGAGTGCGTTTTACACCTGGCTCTACCGGATCGCAGTGAACACGGTGAAGAATCACCTGGTAGCTCAGGGACGCCGCCCCCCGGGGGACGATGTCGAGGCCGAGGTCGCCGAGCAGATGGACATGGGCGTTCGCCTTCGCGATTCGGGCACGCCCGAGCGTCTCGCCCTGACCGACGAGATCGCGCAGACCGTGCAGCGTGCGCTCGACGATCTCCCCGACGATCTGCGCACGGCCATCGTCCTGCGTGAGCTCGAGGGCATGAGCTACGAGGAAATCGCAACCGCAATGGCGTGCCCGATCGGTACCGTACGCTCGCGGATTTTTCGCGCCAGGGACGCAATCGACAAGCGGTTGAGGCCGCTCCTCGAACCATGACGGCTTGCAGGCGTCAAAACGTCAGCGAGCGGTCTGCGGCATGCGAGGTCGAATCCGCTCCGCGGCGTAACCGCCCGGCCGGGGATGTCGAGATGATCCCTCTACGTCGGCCATCCAACACATGAATTCTCAGCCCAGGCAAGCAGCAATGAGCGACGAGCTACGACAACGCATTTCCGAGCTTCAGGACGGCACGCTCGATCCCGCCGGGACCGCGCGCCTCGTCGATGCGATGACGCGCGATCCCGACCTGCGGGGCACGTGGGAGCGCTTTCACGCGATCGGTTCGGCGATTCGCGGCGAGCCTATTCAAGGATCATACCGCGGGGTTGCTGATGTGGTCCGCGAGCGGATCGCTCATGAGCCCGCTGTCTTCGCCCCGCGCGGGCGCGGTGCCGAGCGGGCGAGACCCAACCGGCCGATCGCAGGTATCGCGCTTGCAGCAGCGGCGGCCTTTCTTGCGGTTTTCGTGGCCCCGAGCCTCTTCGACGGTGCGGGCTCGCTTTCGGATGTTCCCGCCGCGGCGCCGACCTTTGCCGCGCAGCCGGCTGCCCTCGTCGTACCGGCAAAGCGATGGGACCTGGACCACCCCGAGCTGGCCAACAAGCTGGATCTTTATCTCGTGACCCACCAAGAGACTGCCCCGACGACCGGGGCCAAGGGCATGCTGCCTTATGCGACCTTCGTCGGCTATGAAGCGGGCCGTTAACCCGCGTTTCCCGGACCGGCTGGGCATGTTTCTCGTGCTGTCGCTGTTGGCCCAGGCAACCCTTGCCGACGAAGTGACCGAGCGCGCGAGCGACCTTCTTCAGCGGATGGCCGAGGCGCTGAGATCGCTCAGCTACGAGGGTACGCTGGTCTACTCGCACGACAACCGACTCGAGGCCCTGCACCTGGTGCATCGCTACGAGGCGGGACAGGTCCAGGAGCGGTTATTGTCGCTGAGTGGTCCCATCAAGGCGGTGACTCGCGAGCGTGATCGTGTGATGTGCGTGTTGCCCGACGGACATCCGATTTCGGTCAAACGTCCGTCCGGAGCAGGCGGACTCTTGAACACCGACGGAATTGCCCCGGAGCAGCTCGGCGATCACTATCGTATCGAGATTCAAGGGATCGCGCGGGTCGCCGGGCGCGACACGGAGGTGGTCGGGATCATCCCGCGCGATGATCTGAGATACGGATATCGGTTTTTTGTCGATCGGGAAACCTACCTGCCGCTGAAGTCCGATCTGATCGACAGCAACGGCTCGTCACTCGAGCAGTTGATGTTCACCTCCATCACGGTCGATACGACTGTCCCGACCGTGCCTGCGAGGGCGGAGGCGGTCGGGCTGCGGAGTGCCCCTGCGGCCCGGGACGAGGGCCGCTGGCGTTTCGACGAGCGTCCGCCCGGCTTCCAATTGGTCCGCCACGGCGCGATGGACCATCCGAGCGGTGCAGCGGTCGAGCACTTCCTTTTTACCGATAGGCTCTCCGCGTATTCCGTCTACATCGAGGACGATACCCGCGACGGGCTGAGCGGGTCGGCCCATATTGGTGCCGTGCACGCGGCCGGACGGCAAGTCGACGGTTACCAGATTACTGCTGTCGGCGAGGTCCCGTCCGCGACTGTCGAAGCGGCCGTGCTCGGTGTTCAACGTGTCGAGAACCCGTCGGAGTGACCCGCCGATGATCGAAGAATCAGGTGTCGTGGTTTCGATCGACGGCTCTTATGCCCGGGTCCGGATCGAGCGGCGCACGGTCTGCGGGGGCTGTGCCGCGCACGGTGCCTGCGGAACATCACTGATCGAGCGCTTCTTCGGGCGCAGCTCGATTCAGGTTGAAGCATTGAATCAGGCGCAGGCGTCGGTTGGCGAGCGGGTCGTGCTCGGGATCTCCGAGCAGGGTCTCCTTTCGGTGTCTTTTGCGGTTTACTTCGCACCGCTGGCGGGCCTTCTCGGCGGTGCGCTTGCGGGAGAAGCCCTTGCCGGTATCGCCGGAGGACGCTATGCCGATGCGGCGGCGCTGCTCGGTGCCGGGCTTGGCTTCACTCTGGCGTTGCTCTGGCTGCGCGGCTACAGTGCGCGGTCACGGACTCGTCCGGATCAGCAGGCGGTAGTCTGTCGCATCGAGCGGGGTGTGCCGGTCGTGATTCCGACGGCACTCTGATTCGGGTCGTTGCCGATCCGAACCAGTCACCCGACCTTCCGGCGCAGCAGCCCGGCGGGACGACCCTTTCTTGCGGACGACAAGGTTTCGGCAGCCTCCAAACGCGATCAGGCGACATCCGCACCGCTGCGGTCGAGGCGGCCGCCCGATCGAACCTTTTCATTTCGGAGCATCCATGCGCCCCATCCCGATCTTCTCCTTCGCCCTCGCGGCATTGGTCTGCGGCGCGCTCATGCCCGGGCTTGCGGCCAGCCGGATGCTTCCGGACTTTGTCGATCTCGTCGCCGAGAACGGCCCCTCGGTGGTCAACATCAGCACCAAACAGGCGCCGGTCTCGGCCGCGGAGTTACGTGAATATTCAGTTCCCGATCTCCCGGAAGACAGTCCCCTTCAGGATTTTTTCCGGCATTTCTTCGGCGAAGACGGTGCCCTACCGGACAATAGCGCTCAATCGCGTTCCCTCGGATCCGGATTCATCATCTCGACCGATGGGTTCGTACTGACCAACGCCCATGTCGTCGAGGGTGCGGAGGAGATCATCGTGCGCACCAGTGATCGGCGCGAGTTCGTGGCGACCTTGGTCGGCACGGATAAACGCAGCGACATTGCGCTCCTGAAGATCGATGGCGAGGGGCTTCCGGCGGTCAAGATCGGCGCCGCTCAGAACCTCAAGGTCGGTGCGTGGGTGCTGGCGATCGGCTCGCCCTTCGGATTCGAGTCCTCCGCCACCGCGGGGATTGTGAGCGCCAAAGGTCGCAGTCTTCCGAGCGAAAACTACATTCCCTTCATTCAAACCGACGTGGCGATCAATCCTGGCAACTCGGGCGGACCCTTATTCAACCTCGACGGCGAGGTGGTCGGTGTCAACAGTCAGATCTACAGCCGCACGGGCGGTTTCATGGGACTCTCGTTCGCGATCCCGATCGATGTCGTGATGGACGTGGTCGATCAGCTGCAGACCAAGGGCCGGGTCAGCCGCGGGTGGCTGGGGGTCTTGATTCAGGACGTGACCCGGGAGCTTGCCGAATCATTCGGGATGAATCAGCCGCGCGGGGCATTGGTCGCACAGGTCCTGCCGGGGAGTCCGGCCGAGGCCGCGAAGATACGGCCGGGCGATATCATCGTGACCTATAACGGACGGGAGATTCCGACCTCGAGTGCCTTGCCGCCCATGGTCGGAATGACGCCGGTCGGCGAGCGCGTGCAACTGCAAGTGCTTAGAGTCGGCGAGCTGGTCGATCTCGGCATCGAGATCGGCGAGCTACCGGAAGAGGATCAGATCGCGGCTCGCCCCGGCGAGCCGGAGAAGGTGTCGGCGAATCGGATCGGTCTCTTCGCGGGCGAGATCACGGCGGAGCAGCGCGAGGCGTTGGCCGTCGTTGCAGGCGGTGTGTTGGTCGAAGGGGTCGAGCCCGGACCCGCGGAACAAGCGGGGTTGAGCGTGGGCGACGTGATCCTGATGCTCGACAACCAGCCGGTACAGGATCTGGCAGGGTTCAATCGGATCCTCGATGCGATCCAGTCGGGTCGGTCCGTTGCAATTCTGGTCCAGCGGGGCGACGGGCGCATGTTTCATGCGGTTCGGGTGCCTTAGGGCATCCGGGAGTCGACCCGACAGGGTCGGCTCTGGACGGAGCGCAACTCCATTTGCGGTCCGCGGCGAGAGCATAGGCGGTCTCGATCCTAAACCCGGCCTGGTCGCCGATGGGCGCGGTAGGTTGAACCAGCGGAGCGCAGTCCCACAGCGCCCCTTTGCAGGACGCGGTGGACTAGGCTCTCGCGCATCCCCCGACCGGCCGGTGTTATGGACAAGGCTAGATCGGTGGCCCGTGTTCCGAGGTTCCGGTCGGGCTATTGTTCAGATCGGAGCGCGGGTTCAGGTTCGGGCTCGATGGCCGGTCCGAGCAAGATCGCGATCGGCCGCGTATGCGGGCTCGCGTCCAACGCGATAATCAGTGCAGCCGTGAGCGGCACCGCCAGGAACATCCCCACCGTACCGAACATCCATCCCCAGAACAGCAACGCGATGAAGACGGCCAGCGTCGAGATGCCCAGCCCTTTGCCCATGATCCGGGGCTCCAGGACATTGCCGATGACCGTGTTGATGACGAGATAACCGGCTGCAACCCAGATGGCCGTCGCCACATCCACCTGCACCAAGGCGAGCAGGACTGCAGGGATCATCATCACGATGTTGCCGACCACGGGGATGAAGTTCAGGAAGAAGGCCAACACCGCCCACAGGATGGCGAAGTCGATGCCGAGAAACCACAGCCAGAGCCAGACGCATACGGCCGTTCCGAGACTGGTCAGGCTCTTGATCAGCATGTAACGCTTGATCGAGTCCAAAAGGCGCTTCATGCGCGCATCACCCGCCTCCGTCATCCGGAAGGCAACCCTCAGCTTGGCGGGCAGCGTATTCGCCTCGAGCAGGATGAAGACGACGGCGAGCAGCACCAGGAGTCCGGTGGCAAAGAAACCGCTGGCGTTGGACAAGAGATAGCGCACGGCGATCGCAACCTTGTTGGGGTCCATGAGATCCGGGATCGCCTCGCGCGAGCCGCCAACCCCAACGCCTTCCATCCAACCTCCGAGCTGATCGCTCAACAGCAGGAAGCGCTCCTGATAGGTCGGCAGGCTGTCAGTGAACCCCTCCAGCGCGCCAGTGGTGACTAGCGCCAGGAGGCTGCCGACGTCGAGCAGCACGAAGATGATGACGGCCAGCGCGCCCCATTTCGGCACGCCGCGCTGACGCATCCACTTGAGTGCCGGGGTGGCGATGATGGCGATGAAGACGGCCAGCAGCAATGGCACGAGGATAGGGGCCGCAAGCTTCATGAGTCCGATGACCAGCGCGAAGGCGCCCGCGACGAGGAGGCCGCGCGCAGGTGGACTGAAAGCGCTCAGTGCGTTCGTCATCTCGTGGGTCTCCGGTGAATCGCTTCGGTCGATGGTTTTTTGAGCCGGCCTCTCGAGCGGGGCCGGCCAAGGCGAGGTTCATTGTCAGTCCCGGCCGCGACAATCTTAACCCAGCTTTCCCACGTCGCACCATGACGTCCGAGCATAGACGGCCGAGCATAGACGGCCGAGCCTATGGACAGGTGATGGCATCCGGCCTCGCAGGGTCCATACTCGACTCGCGAGGAGACATCACCATGACAACAGACGAGGAGCACATCGGAGCGCTATGAACATCATCAAGACAGCACTGACAGCCGGGCTTGCGAGCTTGGTCCTGAGCGGGCCTACATTCGCAGTGGACATGGGCGACATGATGAATCCATCCAAATGGATGGGCGGCAACAAAGATCGCCGCGGGGAGGGCGATTATCCGCCGCCTCAGGGCTACCCCCAAGGCTACTACCCACAAGGCGCACCCGGTTACGGTGGTGCGCCGGGATACGGCGCCGCACCCGGCTACGGAGCCCCGCAGCCGGGGTATGGCGGCGCACCCGGCCAAGGCTACGGTTCCCTGCCCGGTTACACTGATCCACAAATGGGCGGCGCTCCGATGCAGCAGATGCCCCTGCAGGGATACGGCGGTGGGCCAGGGTACGGCCAAGCCCCGGGGTACGGAGCCGGCACTGCGGAGGGCTATCCGCCTGCTCCCGCCTACGGGCAGGGTTACGGCCAAGGCTATGGCCAGGGCTACGCCCCGCCCCCCGGCGTCGGGCCGGGCTACGGTCAGGGTTATGGCCCCGAATACGGGCCCGGCTACGGACCCGGCGAGGAGGATCGCGGTGGAAGCGGCATGAACCCGATGAAGATGATGCCGAACCCGATGCAGATGTTCCGCGGCAATCAGGACTAGGATGGACCGGGCGGCCTTGGGCCGCCCCGGCTCGAGCTGACTATCCGATTGCGATCGTTTGCGTTTGCTGCAGCAAGATTAAGCGCAACCGGAGCGTCGGATTCATCGTCGTGGCGCTTGCACGCAAGACTCGACTGCCGGCTGTGGCGATCGAGCCTCATGGATGCCGAGCGAATCGGGAAGACCGCTGGAGCCACGCGCTCATTGCGGCGGTATGAAGGCTCCGGCCCGGACCGGGTTGGCAGCGGTGCCGGTGGGTCACGAAAACATCGTCTAATATTGAGTTCAAGATGTCATCATCATGTCACACTCGGATCGCTCCATCTTCCTCGGGATGGTTTCCACGTCATGACAGCAGTCGCCTCCGAGACCCCCGCCAGTCGCTCACCCGCGGCCGTGACCCTGGGTCCAAGGGGTTGGTTTGTCCTGCTCCTGCTGCTGACCACGGTGCTGATCGTCACCCTGAGCGTCGCTACTTTTCTTAGCTTTCGTACGCAGATTCAACGGGATGTCAACGATAACCTGACCCTGATCGCCGAACAGAAACGGCAACAGGTCGAGCACTGGCTCGCCCGCCACCGGATCGATGCCGAGTCCTACTTTTCCGGTCATGCGCAGATTCCCATGCTGTTGAGCCAGTATCTGGAGGGTGGACGGGAGGACGGAACCCTCCTGTCCAGGATGCGGGCGCGCATGGGGGAGGTCAGCCGGACCCTCGGCTTGAGCGGTATGGCCATGCTCGACACCGAAGGCCGCCTTCTCATGTCCATCGGCGATGTCGACACCCGGGACCAGGCGGACCTGCTTCAGGAGGCGGCGCGGCAGCCGCGCACCCAATTCGTTGATCTGTACCGCACGGCTGCAGGGGAAGTGGAGCTGGGTGAAATGGCGCCCATCAGTGCGCGGGGAGAGCCGCCCCTGGGCCTGATCTATCTGACCTGGCGGGCGGAGCAGGCCCTCTTCCCACTGGTGGCGTCCTGGCCGGTGCCGACCCGCACCGCGGAGACCTATTTGGTCCGACGCGACGACCACCAGATCCGCATCCTGACGCCGCTGCGCCACCATCCCGACGCCGCCCTGTCGCTGACCCAGTCCCTCACCGCGGCCCAGTTGCCAGGAGTCTGGGCGGCGCAGGGTCAACGCGGGATCCTGGATGACGCCCGGGATTTTCGCGACATCCCCGTCCTGGCCTACGCCACCGCGATTGCGGGTGCCCCCTGGTTGATGATCGCCAAGATCGATCAGGACGATGCCTATGCGGGTATCCGGACCATGGCCTGGGCCACGGGGCTGGTCGCGGGAATGGTACTGCTGCTGCTGTACGGGGCCGGCTATCTGCTCTGGCGCCAGGCCGCCGCCCGCCTGGCCGGCGAGCGGCGGCTGGCCACTCTGATCGAGCAGGGCCTGACCGGCTATGCCGAGGCGGACCTGCAGGGCCACCTGACCCGCGTCAACGACCGCTATTGCCAGATCGTCGGCCAGCCCCGCGAGACCCTGCTCGGCCGGCACCTACGCGACTTTACGCCGCCGGAGGACTGGGTGCTCAATCAGGCCCTGTTCGACCGCCTGCTGCGGGGGGAGGCGGCCTCCGGCATCATCGAGAAGCGCTACCAGCGTCAGGATGGCGGCCTGACCCATGCCCAGGTCGCGGTGGCCCTGGCCCGCGGTGCCTCCGGGGAACCCGCCGGCTACCTCGCACTGGTGGCCGACTTCACCGAACGGGTGCGGGCCGAGACCGCCCTGAAGCAGCAGACCGAGTTGCTCCTCAACGCTTACGCCGAACAAAAAGCCATCTACGACGCCGCCACGGTGGGGGTCGCCTTGGCCCAAAACCGGGTGATCCAGCGCTGCAACCGCACCATGGAGCAACTCTTCGGCTATGGTCCGGGCGAGCTCATCGGCCAGTGCGCCAGCCTCCTGTACGCCGACATCGCGACCTTCACCGCATTCGGTGGCCGCTTTACCGTGGGCCTGAAGCGGCAAGGCTATTATCAGGAAGAGATCGAAATGGTGCGCAAGGATGGCCGCCCGGTTTGGGTTCGCGTCTCGACGGTGCCCATCGACCCGCTTGACTTGAGCAAAGGTCTCGCCGGGACCTTCGAGGACATCTCTGCCGAGCGGGCGGCCCTCGGGCGCTTACGGGAGCTCAACGCCAACCTCGAACGGACGGTCGCGGAACGGACGGGCGAGGTGATCGCCGCCAATCAGGCGCTGCGGACCGCCAATGCCGAGCTCGCCCAGCTCGCCACCACCGATGACCTCACCGGCGCCTGGAACCGGCGTCACTTCCAAAGCCTTGGGGCGATCGAGATCTCGAAAGCTCAACGCTACGGGGAACCGCTGTCCCTGTTGATGTTCGATATCGATCACTTCAAGGCGATCAACGATCGATACGGTCACCAGGCCGGAGACCGAGTGTTGGTGGAGCTGACGAAACTGGTGCAACGCCAGCTGCGGACCTCCGATCTGCTGTCGCGCTGGGGGGGCGAGGAATTCACCCTCATGATGCCCCACAGCGATGCAGCCGGCGCCCGGGCCCTGGCCGAAAAGCTCCGCGTCCTGGTAGCGTCCTGGTCCTTCCCCGAGGTCGGCCGGGTCACGGTGAGCTGTGGGGTCGCACAGCTCAGGCCGCAGGAAACCTTCCACACCTGGCTCAAACGGGTCGACAATGCCCTTTACGCGGCCAAGGAAGCGGGGCGTGACCAGGTCATGGTTGACCTGGATGAAGCCGTGACCGATCCGGAACCCCCTGTTTTCGGGGTTGATGTCGGGAGTGCCCGGACTTAAACCGCGCCCGGTGCCGGTATGCGTCGTTTGTTGGCTTGGCCGCGCCAGATCCGACAACTGTCGGAGCAGCCGCCGTTGAACCGTCGTCACCTGCAACACCGACCACTTCACCAAGCTAACCGGCCTGATCGTCGAGGACTGGACACTTTGACTGTCCGTCCGGAGGGCCGGCCCGACACGGACACCATGAATCTCATCACCACCATCAAGACGGAAGCGGCCATCGACGTCCACGACATCAAGGCGCGAGGTCACCTCGGCGACATCTACGAGCAGGTGCTCAACGACCTGCGCAGGGCCGGCAACGCCGGCGAGTTCTACAACCCGCGCTTACCGCCGCCGTCGTCCATTTCGAAAAACAGCTCGATACGAACCCCGGTCCGGAAGACCGGGGCTTGTTTAGCTTTGTCGACGAGACTACCTTTACGGAAATGGATTGGGAGCTCCAGATCGGCGTTGGGGCGCGGTGCAGACCGTGCCCCTTCTGCTTTCTAGGGAAAGGTCTTCAGCCCATAGCCCTCGATTCGGCCTGCACCGTCGCGCCGATTCTTCCGCTCGACCACAGCATAGGCTCGGTTCGTCTGCTCCGGCTTGAGCAGATGGCGACCGATGGGATGACAGACCAGATCGGCCAGTTGCAGACCGGCCAGATTCTGTTTCTTGTCCACGAACACCACCTGGAACGGCAAGCGAGAGTCGCAGGCATTGGTCCCGTCGCAGATGCGGCAAAAAGCCAGCACGAACAGCGGATACTCGGGATTGATGCGCTCCAGTCCGTGGTCGCCGCTTTCGTCCACGTAGATGGTGAAGCGACTGAACCCTGGCGTACTGCCCTCTGATTGGACGGGTCGCATCATCAGCGATCAGTCCGCGATGAATCCATAGTAGATGGACACCTGTCGCTTGACGTCGCTGCAAATGCTGTGGGTATCGGTCAGGCGAAGCTGTTTGAAGTCGGCGAGATTGAAGCCGAAATCCTTGCTGACATCCCCGATGCTGCCATTGTGCAGAAGTAGAAAATTGTCGTGCGTTTTGAGGCGCGCTTGATTCAAGTCCATCAAAAGCCCGATCTCGTGATAAACATTCTTGTTTCCCGCCGTCAGATCGGCGATCAGATAGCCCGATTCCTCGATCAACTGAAAAATCTCGCTGCTGATCGGATAGGAGAAACCCTTGTCGAATTCATCGACGCGGATAGGCTTGAGTTTCAAGTCGCACTGGTACTCCTGATTCAATTCCGCGATAGCGGACTCGATTGCCTTCCAGTTCGGGTTGTCGAGCAGTTGGCCATTCTGGCCCGGAATCTTGAACTGCATGCACACGAAGATCTGTCGCCGGCGCGACTCGGCCACCTTCTCGAAGATGCGGATCAGGTCCGAGGCGTTGATGGTTTGCAGTTCGTATTGGTGGTTCTTGAGCACCCAGTTTTCCAACAGCCGGTAGCGTGGACCACCTTGGAGGGCAAAGAACAGGAACGCCGAGTTCGCCGATCTCGATTTCATGCGCATAAAGGAGGGCTCGGTGGGTTGCGCTCTTCGAGGCGTGGCGGGATCTGCCGGACTCCCAGCGCAATCTGTTGGCGGTGGAGTTGCGGCAGATCTTCGACATGAGTTGCCGGGGGGCGGCTGGCGATTCTCGACGAGGCGTGTTTGCAATTTGGCAAGGATATCGCCCACTACGCGACTTTCTCCGAGCAGCGCGCGGACGTCGCCATTCGCTTTCGGCGTCGCTGTGCTCGGGAGCCGGGTGATCAGACCCCGCCGAGCCATTTCCCGATCATGAAGCTGCCGGCGGCGACGCTTGCGCAGAGTGCGATGCCCCAGAGCGTATCCACGATCACGACCTTGAGCGGCCAGTCCGGGAGCGTGGCCATGTTGGTGAGCTCGTAGGTGATGTAGGTGAAGAAGCCGAAAAGTGCACCGTTGAGTAGGGCGCGGCCAAGTGAGTCCTGCGCGAGCGCGGGTGCGACGGCAAAATAGAGGATGCCGGCGATATAGAGGAGGTAGAAGCTCAGCGCGGCCGGCCAGTTCACCGTCGGGCTCAGGACATGGGCGAGGTTGTCACGATAGAAGGTTTTTGCGATGACGCCCAACCAGAGCAGATCGATGGCGAAGAAGACCGGGACGGTCAGGAGGTAAAGCTTGGCAAAGAAGATGGATTGCATCACGAGAAGTCCCTCGGTGTGATCTGGATCATCATGGTTTGAAAGAGGTGTCGCATGAATCGGCGGATGAGGTCTCACACATGGCTTGTTGCCCTGATCATCCTGATCGCGGGTATGTCCGTTGTTGGCGTGTCCTCGCATGTTGCTGCGGATGATGCGGCGAGTCAGCTCAGCCCCGATCCTCGTGTGGCGGTCAGTGTGGATGCACACATGAAGACCATCGGCATCATCGGCGGGATCAGTTGGGTGTCTTCGATCGAATACTATCGCTTGATCAATGAGCGGGTTCGGGATCAACTCGGGGGTGTGTCGTCCGCCAAGCTTCTGATGTATTCGATCCCCTTCTCCGAGTTCGCCCGCGAGGAGCGGCGGGCGGCAGACGGCGATTGGGCGCCTTTGGAGGCCACCATGCTCGATGCCGCGCAGAGACTGCAACGCGCGGGCGCCGACTTCATCGTGATCGCTTCCAACACCATGAACTCGAGCGCCGAGCTCATTGAAGCGAAACTGAACATCCCGGTGCTTCACATCGCCGATGCAACGGGCCGAAAGGTGAAAGCGCAGGGCATCTCGAAGGTCGCCCTGCTGGGCACCGCCTATACGATGGGTCAAGCCTTCTATCGCGACCGGCTGGAACGGCATGGACTTGAGGTCGTCGTTCCGAACGAGGCGGAACGGCAAGACATCAATGCAGTCATCTTCGACGAGCTGTGCGCCGGGCGTTTCCGGGACGACTCCCGCGCGCGCTTCGTCGAGATCATCGAGCGTCTTGTCAAGGAAGAAGGCGCGCAAGGCGTGATCCTGGGATGTACCGAGATCCCGCTCCTGATCAAGCAGTCCGACGTCAGTGTACCCGTATTCGATACCACCGCCATCCATTCCGAAGCGGCCGTGCGGCATGCCTTGGGGCTGGATGAGTGATGCCTCGAAGCGCCGCCGGGCCTCGCTCGTAAGACCGCCACCGAAACCGACAGACGCTCGTGACATCCGCTCCGCGGTGTCACGCATGCCCCGTGGCGCTCTCGCCAGGTGCCACGATGGCCGGCGTTACGAGCGCGGCCCGCCCCCGAGATAGCCGATCGGATCGATCAGCCCGTCAGCGCAGCAAAGACCGCCGGCAACCGCTCTGGAAGGCGCTCGACATGATCGACGATGGAATACTGGTTCTCGCCGAAGATCCGGGCGACATAGCGGTCGGCTTGCGGATCGAGCGTCAGACAGTAACTGTGGATGCCCTGCACGCGCAGCTCCTCGACCGCCTTCTTGGAGTCGTGGCGTAGGTACTGCGGATCGCGCTCGTCGATGTCTGCCGGTTCGCCGTCGGTGATGACCAGGACGAGGCGCTTCTGGGCGGGTTGGCGGGTCAGGTGCCAGCCGGCGTGGCGCAGTGCCGCGCCCATGCGGGTCGAGAGTCCGCCCTTCATGCCGGCCATGCGTGACTTGGCGTTGTCGTCGTAGGCTTGATCGAAGTCCTTGAACCGGAAGTACTGGACATCGTGTCGGCCGTCCGAGGCGAAGCCGTGGACGGCGAAGCGGTCGCCGATGCCGTCGATCGCCCAGGCCAGCAGCCCGCTGGCCTCGCGGGTCAGGCTCAGGATACTCGGCGCCGTTGCGTAGTCCGGGTCGTCCTTTTTGACCCCGACCTTCTCGTTGGTCGACTCCGAGAGGTCCATGAGCACCAGGATGGCAAGATCCCGAATCTGACGCGTGATGCGGATGTTGATCCGCGGATCCGGCATGGTGCCGCGTCGCACGTCGATCATGGCGCGCACGGCGGCGTTCAGATCCAGCTCCTCGCCTTCCTCGTAGCCGCGGCGGCGCACGATGCCTTGCGGCTGGAGTGCGTCGATCAGACGGCGGATGCGGTTGGCGACCGGTTTGTGCTTGACGAGGATCTCGTCCATCAGCGCCGGGTCGCCGCGGCCCTGACGACGCTCGATGACGGTCGCCCAGTCCGGGCGGAAGAGTTGGACCTGATAGTCCCACTCCTGATAGTGGTAGGGGTCCGAGACGGGCTCCTTGCCCTCCATCGCGTTGAAGGAGATACCCTCGTCTTCGTAGGGGAAGAACTCGGTGGCGCAGACCCAGATCTCTTGTGCGTCGTCGCCGGCGGTCTCCACATCGACCTCGTTGGCCATCTCGATGGCCGAGACGTACTTGCGCACCTGTTGTTGCGAGGCGGGCAGATAGTCGAGGCCGCGGCTCAGGAAGAGGTTCTCGCCGCAATCCCACACATAGCGATTGTCGTCGCGATAGGGGATCGGCCAGTTTTCCAGGACGCGCAGGTTGGGCAGGGCGACGGTCTTGATGGCCTGGTTATAGAAGGTGACGCCGGCGTCCCAACTGATGCGGTTGTCGTGCGGGCGCTCGGCCAACGCCGAGCGGAAGGCGACGGCGGTGTCGTCGATCAGCGGGAGTCCGTCGACATAGTCCGGATCCAGCAAGGCGCGCGCTTGGCGCAGCATCAGGTCCATCATCGGATGCAGATCGACGGCGTCGTCCATCGGCCCGATTTGGGCCGTGAAGAAGGACAGCCAGAGCTTTCTGAGCCCCGGAAAATCCCGGATCGCCAGCGCCTCGACACGCGCATCCTCGAACATCTCGATCAGTTTCATCTGCGCCGGCATGAGTTGTTCGGCGCTGATGGCGCTGGTGCCGTAGACCATGTGTGCCGCGCAGTGGGCGGCGGCGGCGCGGTAGGTCTCGATCCCGGAGATGCCGCGGAAGCTGTCGAAGGCATCCGGCAGGTGGATCTGGAAGTCTTCGATGAAGGGGCGCAGACCTTGGCGGGACTCATAGTCGCCCGAGGTCGGGCGCATGAAGAATGAGCGTGCCCAGAGCGCGCGCAGATAGAAGTTGAGCTTGCGTTGGTTGTCGAAGAGCAGGGTCCCGCGCCGTTCCTTCTGAAGCACCGCGCGCGAGGACTCCGTCTGAAGACCGAAATAGGCCATCTGACCGTCGAGATCGCGCGCATGGGCCTGAGCGCCCCAGAGCGCCCAGCGGCGCAGGCCGCCGAGCGTGAGTTTGGAGAGCAGCTCGTCCATGTTCTCCATCATCGGGCGCAGGCCACGCGGCGACTTGCCCGACAACTGATGCAGCAGGTTGAGATACCCGCGCAGCACCTCCGCATCCCCGAGCCGGCTCGCGGCCAGCGGCATGCTGGACATGATCAGCGCCACCACCGTCCCGGAGGTGTGCGAGGCCAGCTTCATCAGCGCGCTCACAACCTCCGGGATGATGTCCTCGCCCACCTCCTTGGCGACCCGCGGCATCTCCTGCACATAGGTCAAGACCAGGTCGACACCCTTGTTCAGGCCGCACATCGCCTTGATGCCGGTGAGGTAATGCTCCAGGCCGCGCGGCGACATGACGCGCGCGGCTTCGTGGTAGCTCGCTTCCAGCGCCTGGGTGTGCGGGTGATCCGCGTCGGCCTTGAGGCAGGAGAGGTATTCGGAGAAGTCGATCATGATTGATTGAGCCTTCAGCGGTCAGCTCTTAGCCGTCAGCTATCAGCTCTCAGCCTTGAGTGGTTAGCCGCTTGATTAACGATGCGAGCATCCGTTTGACTTCCGAGATTCGGTCCCGGACTTCCTGATGTTCGGGATCACTTAGATAGCCAAGATCCTTTGCCAGAAGCGCTTGGTACTCCACCTCCGAGGCGGAGCCAAACGCCATCGAAAGAAAACGAGCGAAATCTGCATCGCTTCGCCTTCCGGAACCCTCCGCGATATTCGAAGCTACCGAAACGGCGGCCCGTCTGATCTGAAATGTGAGCCCGAACCGCTCATCCGATGGGAAGGTTCGCGTGCAACGATAGACCGCCAGCGTGGCTTCATGCGCCTTCACCCAGACCAACAGATCGCGGAAATCCTGCATGAGTAAAACTTCCAACCACCCGAAACCGAGCTCCAATAGCTGACAGCTGATAGCCGATAGCTAAAAATACGTATTCACCGCAGCATCCAGCGTATCGCGCATATCCGGATCATCCGTCAGCGGCCGCACCAGCGCCATCCGACAGGCCGATTGGGGATCGATGCCCTTGCCGATGAGTTGGGCGGCGTAGACCAGCAGGCGGGTGGACATGCCCTCGTCGAGACCGTGACCCTTGAGGTTGCGGCTGCGCTGGGCGACTTGGACCAGCTTCTCGGCGGTTTCCTTGTCGACATAACCCTCGTGGGCGACGATCTCGGTCTCGATGTCGGCGGACGGGTAGTCGAAGTCCAGGGCGCCGAAACGTTGTTTGGTCGACTGCTTCAGATCCTTCATCAGGTTCTGGTAGCCGGGGTTATAGGAGATGACGATCTGAAAATCAGGGTGTGCATGCACCAGCTCGCCCTTCTTCTCGAGCGGAAGCTGGCGGCGATGGTCGGTCAAGGGGTGGATCACGACCGTGGTGTCCTGGCGGGCCTCCACGACCTCGTCCAGATAACAGATGGCGCCGATGCGCGCGGCCACCGTGAGCGGGCCGTCCTGCCATTTGGTGCCGTTGATGTCGAGCAGGAAACGTCCGACCAGGTCGGAGGCGGTCATGTCCTCGTTGCAGGCGACCGTGATGAGGGGTGCACCGATCTTCCAGGCCATGTATTCGACGAAACGCGATTTACCGCAGCCGGTCGGTCCCTTGAGCATCACCGGCATGCGTGCATCGTAGGCCGCCTCGTACATGACGACCTCGTTCTGCACGGGGCGGTAATAGGGCTCGTCCTTGATCAGGTATTGGTCGCGGTCGATTTCGCTCATCTCATTGCTCTCTCGTTCACAAGCCGATGACAAAAAAGCCCACCGCCCTGCACGTCAGGACAGGGGCTTTTTCCATCAATCCCTGATTGTTAAACCATCGGTTTTCGCTCAAGCGAAAACCGATCCTCAGACCGGCTTGCCTCGGAAGACGACCATCTCGGCGCCCTTGGACTGCGCGTAATTGTCGTAGCCGACCAGACGCACATGGTTGTCCGGGTGGGCCTTGTGGCAGGCCTCCGCCTCGGCCAGGATGGTGTCCACATCGGTCTCGCCGAACATCGGCAGCTTCCACATATACCAATAGTGGTCGAATGCGTTTTCTGGCTCGCTGTGCTCGATGGCCGGGTTCCAGCCCTTGGCGACGATGTACTCGACCTGCTTGCGAATGCGGGCCTGGTCCATCTCGGGCAGATAGGAGAAGGTCTCGAACTTACGGCTGCTCGGATCGTCGAGGCTGGATTGATAGTCCTGCATGGTGCTCATGGGTGTGACTCCGAAACTGGTTTCGTGGTGAAAATCGGTTGGAAAGTCGATCGTCAGCGTCGCTGGCGTTGAGCTTTCAACCGTCAGCTCTCAGCAAAAGGCCGGCGCTTCGCGCCGATCGCCCGTGTTTGATCGCCGACAGCTGATCGCCGACAGCTCACTTATGCGACACGTCGAGCTTATCGACGGTATCGAACTCGAACTTGATCTCCTTCCAGGTCTCCATGGCGATCTTGAGCTCGGGGCTGTGCTTGGCGGCGTTGGTGAGGATCTCCTTGCCTTCCTTCTCGATCTGCACACCCTGGTTGCGGGCCTCGACACAGGCTTCGAGCGCAACACGGTTGGCCGCGGCGCCGGCTGCGTTGCCCCAGGGGTGACCCAGGGTGCCGCCGCCGAACTGCAGGACGGCGTCGTCGCCGAAGATGTTCACCAGGGCGGGCATGTGCCAGATGTGGATACCGCCGGAGGCGACCGCGAAGGCGCCGGGCATCGCGCCCCAGTCCTGATCGAAGAAGATGCCGCGCGAGCGATCTTCCTTGATGTAGGACTCACGCAGCAGGTCGATCCAGCCGAGGGTCGACTCGCGGTCGCCTTCGAGCTTGCCGACGACGGTGCCGGTGTGCAGATGGTCGCCGCCGGATAGACGCAGGATCTTGGTCAGAACCCGGAAATGGATGCCGTGGTTCGGGTTGCGGTCGAGCACGGCATGCATGGCGCGGTGGATGTGCAGGAGCACGCCGTTGTCGCGACACCACTGGGCCAGGCCGGTGTTGGCGCAGAAGCCGCCGGTGATGTAGTCGTGCATGATGATGGGTGCGCCGATCTCCTTGGCGTACTCGGCACGCTTGAACATCTCGTCCGGGGTCGGCGCGGTGACGTTCAGGTAGTGACCCTTGCGCTCGCCGGTCTCGCGCTCGGACTTGTCGATCGCGTCCATGACGAAATCGAAGCGTTGACGCCAGCGCATGAAGGGCTGCGAGTTGACGTTCTCGTCGTCCTTGGTGAAGTCCAGACCGCCGCGCAGACACTCGTAAACGGCACGGCCGTAGTTCTTGGCGGACAGACCCAGCTTCGGCTTGATGGTGCAGCCGAGCATCGGGCGACCGTACTTGTTCATGATGTCGCGCTCGACCTGGATGCCGTGCGGCGGGCCGTTGCAGGTCATGACATAGGCGATCGGGAAACGCACGTCTTCCAGGCGCAGCGCACGCACGGCCTTGAAGCCGAAGACGTTGCCGACCAGCGAGGTGAAGACGTTGACGACCGAGCCTTCTTCGAAGAGGTCGATCGGGTAGGCGATGAAGGCGTAGAAGGCGTCGTCGTTGCCCGGGACGTCTTCGATGGCATAGGCGCGGCCCTTGTAGTGGTCCATGTCGGTCAGAAGGTCGGTCCAGACCGTGGTCCAGGTGCCGGTGGACGACTCGGCGGCGACGGCGGCGGCGGCTTCTTCACGCGGAACGCCTGCTTGCGGGGTGATCTTGAAACAGGCGAGGAGGTCGGTCTCCGACGGGGTGTAGTCCGGCATCCAGTATGTTTCGCGATACTCTTTGACGCCCGCGCTGTAGGTCTTTGCCATGTTCGCTTGTCCTCAGAAATGGTGAAGGAAATCGCCGGTCCAGTGGTCCTGGTCCGCAGTTCCGCTTGACGCGCTTCGCGCTTGGAACGTGGGGCGGCAGTATAGGCAAAAACCCTATATATACTAGTTAATATTGCTTATAGTCGACATAAGTATAGACTTATGTCTATGGTTCAGTCGCCGGTCGCCGGTCGCCGGTCGCCGGTCGCCGGTCGCCAGTCGCCTGCTATTAGCCATCAGCTTTAGGCTTTAAGCTCTCGGTTATCTGTGGAGCATCGAGCGGGTCCGATCCGCATGCGATCGGCAGTGGAGGATGATAGGTAAGCCGCCTGCCGGTCGCAGAAGGCAAGACGCAGGTGGCTCAGTAGAAATGAGGACAACCGCTCATGCATGTCTCACTCCGACAACTCAAGGTCTTCGAGGCGGTCACGCGCCATCTCAGTTACACGCGCGCGGCGGAGGAGCTGCATCTGAGCCAGCCGGCGGTCTCGATGCAGGTGCGGCAGCTTGAAGAGGAGGCCGGGTTGCCGCTGTTCGAGCGGCTCGGCAATCGGATCGTGCTGACCGAGGCCGGTCGAGAGGTCTACGATTATGGCCGGAACATCAACAGTGCGCTGCAGGAGATGGAAGAGGTGCTCGAGTCCCTGAAGGGGGTCAATCGCGGGCGGCTGCATCTTGCCGTCGCGAGCACGGTCAACTATTTCGCGCCGCGCCTCTTGGCGATCTTCCAGCAGCGCTACCCGGGGATCGGACTGCAGCTTGACGTCACCAATCGCGAGCAGCTGGTGCGCATGCTCTGCGACAACACGGTCGATCTGGTGCTGATGGGCGTGCCTCCGACAGACATGGAGGTCGAGTCCGAGGCGTTCATGGCGAATCCGCTGGTGGTGATTGCGCCGCCCGACCATCCACTTGTGGGCGAGCGAGCGATTCGTCTCGCGCGGCTGGCCGAGGAGATCTTCGTGATGCGCGAGCCCGGCTCGGGGACGCGTCAGACGATGGAGCGTTTCTTCGGCGAGCGCGGTCTGGCCATCCGTCATGGGATGCAGATGACCCGCAACGAGGCCGTGAAGCAGGCGGTTCGCTCCGGGATGGGCCTCAGCGTCGTGTCGATGCACACCATCGAGTTGGAGCTCGAAACCAGACGGCTGGTTACCTTGGATGTCGAGGGTTTTCCGGATCAGCGGCAGTGGTACCTGGTCTATCGCCGGGGCAAGCGCCTCTCGCCGGCGGCCAACGCCTTTCGGGAATTCGTTTTGACGGAGGCCGCGCTCATTGCCCCGCCGATCTTTCTCGGGGCCGGGGCGGCGCTGTCGAGTGTGTCGAGCCCCGGTCGCTAGTGGGCACCGGGAAGACCCGACCTAAACCGCGCCCGGTGCGGTATGCGTCATTTGTTGGAGTGGATCGGCCGCGCCAGCTCCGACGACTGTCGGAGCTGGCGCGGTTTAGAGTATTAAAAAATATTTAATTTTAAACCGCGTCTCCA
The DNA here is from genome assembly GCF_041903745.1 of Thiocapsa sp. C2-2m. Classification (NCBI taxonomy): domain Bacteria; kingdom Pseudomonadati; phylum Pseudomonadota; class Gammaproteobacteria; order Chromatiales; family Chromatiaceae; genus Thiocapsa; species Thiocapsa sp. C2-2m. Next base: position 71,528 of record NZ_JBBWVD010000025.1, read on the forward strand.
AAAAGTTCGGAAAAATCCTTGAGCCCGCACAACATGAAAATAACGCATGTCGATCTGGACGCGGTTTAATGCTTGGAATGTGATCGAAATCCCGATTGTTGTGAACCAAGGGCAGGCCCTGCTCGATCGCCCTGCCCGCGATCGGTTTCGTCTCGGCGGCCATGGGCTGCCCTTGGCTTCGGAGGTGATGATGGCGCTGTTGATCGTTTTGCGGACCCTGATCCTCGCCTCGCTCTTGGTGTCCTCCTCCGTCGTCGTTGCGGCATCGTCCGATCCCTTCGCCGATCGGCTTGCCGAGCAGACCCCGGAATGGGTCATGACCGACGCCGAGGGCGAAATGAAGGTTCCGCTCTACGTCTTCTGGTCCAGGACCTGTCCGCACTGCGCGGTGGCGCTGGATTTTCTGGACACCCTGCGCGAGGAGCAGCCCTGGATCCAAGTTCGGTCCTACGAGTTGGCAGCCGATCGTGCGCATGTCGGGCGTTATGTCGCGATGGCCCGGGCGCTGGGCGAGGAGGCCCGCTCGGTTCCGGCCTTCTTCGTCTGCGGGCGGATGCTGACCGGCTTCGACGATGCGGACGGAGTCGGGGCGCAGTTGCTCGGTCTGGCGCGGTTCTGTCGTCAGGTCGCGGGGCAGGGTGACGCGCCGGGCGTCGAGATTTCGGCGCCGCCGTCGCCGGATAGCATCCGGTTGCCGTTCTTGGGGGCGATGGACCCCGCGGCCATGTCGCTGCCGGTCTTCACGCTGGTGCTGGCCGGGCTCGATGCCTTCAATCCCTGCGCCTTTTTTGTCCTCTTCTTCCTGCTGAGTCTGATGGTGCATGCCCGCAGCCGGGCTCGGATGCTGTTGATCGGCGGCACCTTTGTGCTCTTTTCCGGGGTGGTCTACTTCTTGTTCATGGCCGCTTGGCTAAATCTCTTTCTGGTCGTCGGCGGGGCGGCGGTGGTGACGACGGTCGCCGGGCTGGTTGCGCTCCTGGTCGGTGGGTTGAACGTGAAGGACTATTTCTTCTTTCATCGGGGGCCGAGCCTTTCGATCCCCGACCATGCGAAGCCCGGTCTCTTCGCGCGGATGCGCGGCCTGCTTGCCGCTGACCGTCTCGGTGCCATGTTGATCGGAACGCTCGTCCTGGCGTTGGCGGCGAACAGCTACGAGCTGCTCTGCACTGCGGGTTTCCCGATGGTCTACACACGGGTGCTGACACTTCATGACCTTTCCGCGCCGGCCTATTACGGCTACCTGGCCCTCTACAATCTGATCTACGTCCTGCCGCTTCTGGCCATCGTTCTGGTCTTCACCTTCACGCTAGGGGCGAAAAAGCTCACCGAGCGTCAAGGGCGGATCCTGAAGCTCCTCTCCGGTCTGATGATGCTGGGCCTCGGCGCTATGATGCTGCTGACGCCCGAGCTGCTCGTCCACCCCGGGGTCGGTGTCCTTCTGCTGCTGCTCGCGGTCGGGGCGACGATCGTCATTGCGGGCTTCGGCACGGCCCTCGATCGAGAACGACGCAGGAAGCGCTCGGGCAACCTCTAAAGAAGCACGCGTCGCTTAGCAGCCGCGCGGGGATTCGTCTAAACTAACCGACCGTCTCAGCTATGCGCGAATGCCGACCATGCCCGACCGCCCTTCGAGTGACACCGGTATCACCCTGCACCGCTATCCGTTGCTGGCTTCGATCAACTCCCCGGCGGATCTTCGCGCCTTGCCGGAGCATCTGCTGCCTTCGGTTGTCAACGAGCTGCGGGGGTATCTCGTCGACACCGTCGCTCAAACCGGCGGTCATCTTGCTGCCGGCCTCGGCGTGGTCGAGTTGACGGTCGGTCTGCACTATGTCTTCGACACCCCCGCCGACCGGCTGGTCTGGGACGTCGGCCACCAGGCCTACCCGCATAAGATCCTGACCGGGCGACGCGATCGCATGCTCAGCTTGCGCCAGAAAGACGGGCTCTCCGGCTTTCCCAAGCGCTGCGAGAGCGACTACGACTGCTTCGGCGTCGGCCATTCGAGCACCTCCATCAGTGCCGCGCTCGGCATGGCGTTGGCCGCAAGACAACAAGGCGAGAACCGCGATGCGGTCGCCATCATCGGCGACGGGGCCTTGAGTGCCGGCATGGCATTCGAGGCGCTGAACCACGCGGGCTCGATGGATATCGATCTGGTCGTCATCCTCAACGACAACGAGATGTCCATTTCGCCGCCCGTCGGTGCCATTACCAACCATCTCGCACGGCTGCTATCGGGCAAGATCTATACGACCATGCGCGAGGGTAGCAAGACCGCTCTGCGCGGGATGCCGCAGCTGCGTCATCTGGTTGGCCGCTGGGAAGAGCACATGAAAGGCATGTTGATGCCGAGCACCCTGTTCGAGGAGCTCGGGTTCAACTATATCGGCCCCATCGACGGTCACGACGTGCATTCCGTGGTCAAGACACTGCGCAACATTAAGGAGATGCGCGGTCAGCGCTTCCTCCATGTGGTGACTCAGAAGGGCCACGGCTACGAGCCTGCCGAGGGCCAGCCGGTGACCTATCACGGCGTCACGCCTTTCGATCGCCGCACCGGCGAGCTGCGCAAGGGCGCCTCCAAAGGCCCGACCTACACGCAGATCTTCGGGAGCTGGCTTTGCGACACGGCCGAGGCGGATCCGCGCCTGGTCGGCATCACGCCGGCGATGTGCGAGGGGTCCGGCCTGACAGTCTTCTCCAAACGCTTCCCGGAACGCTTCTTCGACGTCGGGATCGCCGAGCAGCACGCGGTGACCTTGGCGGCGGGCATGGCCTGCGAGGGCGTCAAACCCGTGGTCGCCATCTACTCGAGCTTTCTGCAGCGCGCCTACGACCAATTGATCCACGACGTCTGTCTGCAGGGGCTGGACGTGACCTTCGCGGTCGACCGCGGCGGTCTGGTCGGCGCGGACGGGGCGACCCATGCCGGCAGCTTTGATCTGAGCTTCGGTCGTCCGCTTCCCAAGCTCGTCATCATGGCGCCGGCCCACGAGAACGAGTGTCGCGCCATGCTTCGGACCGCCTACGAGTATCCGGGCCCGGCGATGGTTCGCTATCCGCGCGGCGGCGGGCCGGGCGTGGCGATCGATCCCGAGGCGCCGGCCCTGCCGATCGGTCGCGGGGATGTCGTCCGGCAGGGGAGCCGGGTGGCGCTGCTTGCCTTCGGTAGCATGGTGACGCCCGCATTGAAGGCAGCGGAGACCTTGGATGCGACTGTGGCCAATATGCGCTTTGTCAAGCCGCTGGATGGCGCGCTGATTCAGGCGCTGGCGCAGGGCCATGATCTCCTGGTGACCGTCGAGGAGAACAGTATCGCCGGAGGCGCCGGGAGCGGCGTGGCCGAGTGGTTGGCCGCCGAGGGTGTCGACATTCCCTGCGTGCATCTCGGGCTGCCGGATCGCTATATCGATCATGCCGAACATGTCCAACAGCTTGCCGCCTGTGGTTTGGATGCCGACGGCATCCTCGCCTCCGTGCGCGACGCCTACGGGCTTCGGTTTCCCGATCGTGACCTGTCGGATGTCGCGGACGCCGGGTCCGCAGGCGGCGCTCGGGTCAGACACCAAGGCGCCGGCGCCGCATGAGGCGATTTCTCGGCGGGGCGGTCCTGACGGTCGCGATCCTCTTCGGCCTGTTCCTCGCGGCCGGGCCGGTCGCGCTAGGATACCTGGCCAAGGCCGGCTACGAGGATCTGCTGGCCGATCTCATCGATGACCTGTCGGACCGGGAGATCCTGGAGAACAGCTACGACCGAGGCTGGTTCGCCTCCAGTGCCGCATTCGAGGTGCTGATCCAACCCGATTCGGCGGTGCAAGCGCCGCTGCGTCCCATCCGGATTCGACTGGACAGTCGCATCGAGCAAGGGCCGTGGGTCTGGCTGACGACACGCCTTCCGCCCGTCCTCGGCCGTGTCCACACGCGGCTTGAGGTCCAGGGATTCCCGGTTGCACTGCCGGTGCTGCCGATGAGCATCGATCTGTATGCAGACGGCTCCGGCCGGATAGAGCTGCGGGTGCCGCCGGGCGAGACCCTGCCGACGTCACAGGTGATGGGGCTGCGACACGGGCCGCTTGACGGCGATCTGGTCGTGTCCTCGGGACAGGAGGCCGTCGAGGTTCGGCTGACGCTCCCCGAAGGTGTGGTGACGACACCGACGGGACCGCTCGCCCGTCTGTCCGATCTTCGATTCGAGGTCGATCGGCCCGATGATTCTTCCGGCACGGGTCGCTTGCAGGTGGCCTTGGTCGAGGTCGATGGCGCAGTAGGCGCCGTTGGCTCGGCGGGAACCGCACCGCCGTCGCTGCGGATCGAGGGCCTCTCGGCGACCCTGTCGCGAACGCTTCGCGAGGGTCTCTTGGATCTGCGTCTCGGACTCGCCGCGAAGCAGCTCGCCACGGCTTCCATGACCTACGGTCGATCGGAGCTCGGCCTCTCGGGTGAGCGTCTGGACGCCGAGGCGCTCGCCGATCTGGGCGAGGGCATCCGCCTGCTGGCCACCGACCAGGTCGCGCAGGAGATGCGGGGCCTGGTCACGGCCGGCCTGATCGCGAGTCTGGCCCCGCGTTTCATCGAAAGCGCGACGCGGATCGGCGTCGAGCCGATTCGGATCGAGACCCCCGACGGCCTTGCATTGGGGCGGCTCGATCTGCGTTTGGACCCGGGCGCCGCTGCAACGAGCCGGCTGACCCCGGGTGTCGTCGATTGGTTGATCCTGCTGCGGGCCGACGGCGATCTGGAGCTTCCCGAGGCGGTCGCACTGGACGGGATCGCGCGTTCGCTCGAACCCGGATTCGAGGACGAGTCTCTGCCGACCTCGGAGCCAACGGCAGAGCAAGCCGCGCGGCAAGAGGCGGAGAACCTGCTTGCCGGATGGATCCGCGATGGCTGGGTCACCCGGCGCGATACCCGGATCTCCTCGGCATTACGTCTGGGCGACGGGCTCTTGACCATCAACGGCAAGACGGTGCCGCTTCGGTAGATGATCCTAAACCGCATCCGGAGCGAAATGCGTCATTTTAATTGCGTGCAGCCCGTAGGTTGTGCCGAGCCGTGCGAGGCACAATCAACCGTCGGCGCAAGTTGTGCTTCCTATCGTCAGCACAACCTACGGTATTGAATCGCTCCGTAAGCGGAGGCTGTTGCGCCGATGACGACGGGCATCGAGCACGATTGATGCTGGCTGTGGAGCGGCTCAAGGGGCGGCGATCGAATCGATCTCCTCCACTGTCCGGCCGCTGTTGTCGAGCAGCGCATCCGCGAGCGCAGTCTCCACCCATCGGAACCCGACCCGTTCCTGCTCCAGACGCAATCCCTTGCGGATGCGGTTGTCCCGCAGGTCGTCGAACAAGGCCCGCTCCGAAGCCGTGAGCCGCGGCAGATCGTGCATAACTTGATCTGGCTCCTCGCCCCATAGGGTCTCGTGCGCCATCAGGGTGGCGCGATCCATCAGGAAGGAGGCGAACCGGCCGAATCGACCGCGGAGCTGGTCGAGGATGGCGAAGCCGTGGGTGTCGATGTCGCCCCAGTAGTGCAGGGTGCAGGTCCCGAGCCACTCGGCCCGGGCCAGGGCATCCCAGCCATAGCCGGCGCCGAAGACGATAAGCGAGGCGGCCGCGTCCGGGAAGGCGAGAAAGTTGGTCTCGTTTTCGGTGACGAAGACGCGTCGAATCGGGATCGCAAGCCGGGCGAAGCTATCCGCATCCAGGGTGACATCGGCTCGCACCGGTCCGGGCAGCAAGCGAACGGTGTCGTCGAGCAGGCGAAACCGGACCCGGTTGGGCTTGTCGAGAAAGCCGTAGCGCGCGGCGAACCGACCGACGCCGACGCGATCCGTAGCGACCGCCTCCGCAGGCAAGACAAGATCCAACAGCTCCGAGAGGACACCGCGATGCGCCTCGATGAACTTGCTGTGGATACCCGGGATATCGACCTGCCGGATGTAGATCCCGGGACGCGGGTGGCGGCGGAGCCAGTCCACCACCGCCAGCAGGCGCTCCCAGTCGTCGGCCAGCGCGATCGCCTGCAAGGGGCGCTTGCCGAGCCAGTCGAGCAGCGCCGGTTGTTTCGATCGGCTCATCTCCACGCAACGGGCGAACTGGGTCGCATCGCCCCGTCTGCCGATCAGGGCGAGCGCGTCGTCGAGTGTGTCGACCCAGATGGTCTCGGGCAGACGCTGAGGGCCGAGCACGCGATGATTGACCGCGCGCCAAGCGATCCGCAGACGTGGAATGGCCACCAGCTCGGCGATCCAGGCCCGCACCGCCTCGAATCGATCGGCCAGATCTGCGGAGCCGGGTCCTTTCAGGCGCAGACGCAGCGGGAATCCGCTCGCGCCGGCCACGTCGTCCGTGACCAGCGGGCGCAGCAGCTCGCCGCGCTCCCAAAGGCGGATCAATTGCGCCTTGAGATCCGCCGCCGTCGTCCAGATCATGCCGCTATGGTTGTACTCGGCTCGGCCTTGCGCGCTCTGGACTCCTCGCGATACTCCTCGATCGTCAGATTGCGCAGCTTGGACTCGCGACCGCCTTCGTTGTGGACGAAGCCGACGGCGGAGACGAAGGGCTCGATGATGTGGATCTTCTGCAGCGGCGTGACGATCAGCAGTTGCAGGTTGAGCTGCTGAAAGAGCCGCAGACCGTACTGAGCCGACTCGTCCGAGCCCCGCCCGAAGGCCTCGTCGATCATGACGAAGCGGAAGGATCGCGAGCGTACCGCGCCCCATTCCAGCCCGAATTGGTAGGCGAGGCTGGCGGCCAGGATGGTGTAGGCGAGCTTCTCCTTCTGACCGCCGGATTTGCCGCCCGAGTCCGAGTAGTGCTCATGCTCGCTCCCGTCCTCGCGCCAGCGCTCGCTCGCGGCGAACAGGAACCAGTTGCGCACGTCGGTGACCTTGGCGGTCCAACGCCTGTCCGCATCGGTCTGGCCCTCGCGTCCTCGGAAGCGCTCGATGATGGTCTTCACCTGCAGGAACTTGGCCTCGGAATACTGCGCGTCCTCGGAGCCGGTCAGGGCGCCCTCGGTGCAGGCGCGCAGCTCGGACTGGAAGTCGCGGATCTCGGCGTCCGGGCTGATCTGGGATTCGAGCGCAATGTAGCGCCCCGGGTTGTAGTCGATCTGGGTAAGCGACTCGTTGATGCGCCCGATGCGCTCCTTGATGGTCTCGCGCTCGCGGGCGAGCTGGGCATTGAAGTTGGCGATCTCGTTGATGGTGTTGACGTTCAACAGCTCCTTGAAGCGCGCCTCGAAGCGGGGCAGGTCGTCGCGTCCCAACTGATCGAGCTGTTGTCGGTACTCGAAGGCCGCCTCGACGTTGGCGTCGAGCTCCTGGGTTTCGAGCTCGAAGGCGTTCTTGTAGGCCACCATCGCGGTGATGATCCGGTCGCGCAGGCCCTTGATCTTGCGTTCTTCGCTGTCGATCCGGCTCTGGAGCCAGGCGCGCATGTCCTGCTCGCGGTTGTCGCAGGACTCCACGGTCAATTGATGCTCGCCGAGCGCCTCGGTGCGCATGGCCTCCAGCCGTTCGGTGAGCTCGGCCGATGGCGCGGGCCGGTCCTCGTCCCCGCTCGGCGCGAGGATCGCTTGGGTCTGTACTCGGAGGGCCTCGGCATCCTCCTGCTTCTGATCGATCTTGGCGCGTTTCGCTTTGGCCTCTTCCAGCTCGCCCTCGATGAGCGCCAGCGCTCGGACGGCCTCGCCCAGGCGCTGATTGAGCTGCTTCAGCAGATCGGATGCCGACTCCAATCGTTGCCGCTCGTCGATCAGTGCGGCGACCTCGGTGGCGACCGAGGCCCAGTCCAGCTCGTTGAAGTCGACAAACTCTTCCAGTCGCGTCAGTGCGTTCAGGCGGGCACCGAGCGCCTTTCGCTCGGATAAGAGCTTGCCCGTGAGTGCGCCGATCTCGGCGAGATGCGCCTCGAGCCGGCGACGCTTGGCCTCCAGCGTCTCGATCTTGGCCGCATTGGTCCAGCCCAGGACATAGCGACTGCGGTCGTCGATGCGGTGACGGTCGTCCTTCTCATGACGTCCGGTCGGGTCCTTGATCTGGCCGGCACGGGTGATGGCACGGGTCTCCCGCCTGAACTGCTCCTGCGTGATGCAGCAGGCCACGTCGAAACGATGCGCCAGCTCGCGCTCGAGCCAGTCGTAGAAGGGCGAGTCGGGTTTGACGGCGATCTTGCGCACCAGCGAGTCGCGGTGCAGCTCGGGCAGGTCGCCCCGGCCTCGGGTGCTCGCTTGGGCACGTACATGGAAATAGACCAGCCGACCACGCAGATGGCTGCTGTCGACCCACTCGGCGACCGTCTTGTAGGCCGTGTCCGGCACCAACAGGGACAGGCCGAAGCCGCGCATCAGTCGCTCGGCCGCGCCTTCCCAGTCGCGTTCGTCCTCTCGCACCTGCAGCAGCTCGCCCGCGAAGGGCATCGCGTCCTCGGAAAGACTCAGCGCCTCGCAGAGCGCGGCACGGATCCGGATCTGCTGGTCGTCGATATTGCTGCGGCGGCGCTTCAGGCTGTCGATCTCGGCCTGAAGGGCGTCGTGCTCGAGCTGGCCCTGGCGCAGGGTCACGCTGTGCTCGGTGACCTCGTTCTGCAGATCGACATCCCGAGCCTGCAAACCCTCGCGGATCTCCGCGAGCCGACGCCGTTGCGCGAGGAAGGCCGTTTCGTCAGCGGCGGGCCTCTCGTCGAGATCGGCCGTCAGCTTGGCGTAGCGTCGTGCCTTGGCCTGCCGAGCGTCGCGCAGCGCCTCCAGCTTCTTGATCTCGGCGGCCAGGCGTTCGAGTCGGTCCCCGCCGTTCTCGGCCACCGCGCGCTTGAGCTCGTAGACCTGGTTGCCTTGCTCCTCGCGGCGGCCCTCCAGGCGCTTGACCAAGGCATCGACGCGCTCCCGATCCTCTTGCAGGTGCGCCAGACGTTTCTCGAGCAGCGCCAGTTTCAAACCCGCGAAGTAGACACGCAACCCGGCACGGCAGCCTCTGAGATCCTCGACCTCCCGCGTCAGGCCGGCGTGACGCTCGCAGTCCGCCACCAAGGGCGTGAGCATCTCGACCTGGCGCTTGGCCTTGAGCACTGCCTCGTGCGCGCGGTTGAGGTCGTCGAAGTGTGCGATCAGCGCCTTGATGCGTGGCTCCACCGCGAAGGGCTCCAGCATGTGTCCGCGCACGAAATCGGTGAGGTTGCCGACGGACTTCATCGAGACCGTCTGATGAAAGAGCTCGAGCGCCTGCTCGCTGTCGATGCCCAGCCGGCGCCGAAACCATGCGCCATATTTGGGGAAGCCGTCCTCGATCTCGGCACCGAGCCCGCGCAGCTTCTTGCGCAGTTGGGCGATGTCGGTTCCGAAGCGGGAGAAGTCGGTCGCGATCGAGAGATCACGCTCGGCGCAAACGAAGAAGCGCGCCGGCTGACCCTGCGCCTCCTTCATCCACAAGACCTGCGCGAGTGTGACGGTCTGGTCGTAGCCGGCGTTGTGGAAGACGCCGAGGATGACGGAGTAGTTGTTGTGATCGCGCAGACTCACGGGCTTGGCCGCCCCGGTCACCTCGTTGCGCTCGGATTTGTAATGCCCGAGCACGTAGGAGCGCAGCGTGCGCTCCTTGCTGTCGGCCCCCGCGGCCTTGTTGTAGGCGATGCGCTGGGCCGGGACCAAAAGGGTCGTCACGGCATCCACCAGGGTCGACTTGCCCGAGCCGATATCGCCGGTCAGCAGCCCGTTCTTGCCGTCGAGCGACAGGGTCCAGACGAGCCCGTCGAAGGTGCCCCAGTTGAAGACCTCCAGGCGCGACAGACGAAAGCCGGACAGGCGGTCGTCGGCGACGAAGTCCAGATCGAGCGATTCAAGCGGCTGCATCGGGCCAGTGATCATCGAGAATCTGTTCGACGGTGAAAGGGCATACGGCGGGAAACAGCGTCTCCTCGACGCCGATCTCCCATGCGGCCTGCAGTTTTGCCTTCGCGTAGGCGTCCTGGATAAACGCATCGAGACGGGCTCGTAAGCTCGGATTGTCGCGGAGTAAGGCGGCAACATCGAGTCGTTGGATCTTGATGGTCAAACGCCAACTGTTGCCGCGTCGCTCCGGCTGATAACGCCACTTGAGCTGGTGGGCCAGGAGGATCGCCAGACGGTTGATCAATTCGCGCCGCTCGCTTGCCCCCATGCTGTCCAACTCCTCGATCAGATGCGCCACATCCAAGTCGTCGAACCGCCCTTGCCGCAGGAGGCTCGCCTGGCGCTCGGCCCATGCGGAAAAGTCCTGCTCGTAAAGAGGTGTCATGAATCGCCTCGCACCCTTTGCGTTGAATTATCGCGCCATCGTCACGCGATTGCCGAATGGTTTCCACTCCTTGCGTTCGTCGCCCCGGCTTTGGTCATCCTTTCGTCCAGGCCTCTCGGGTTCCCCGACCGGATGCCAAACTCCGGCCGCACGCCCGGGTACGCCGACTTCAGTCGGCTCCCGGGGAGGCGGACTTCAGTCCGCCGTGCGGGCGCGCTCGGGCGATTGAAGCCGCCCAAGCGCGTGAGCCGACTGAAGTCGGCGGACCCGGGGGCGATCTGAACACTGCCGATGTGGCCGAGACGATGATCGATGCCGTCGCCCCTGACGGCTCAAGCGCTCTTGTCCGGATCGACCTGCGCCCGATAGACCTCCAGCCGTGCGTCGAAGTCCGCCAACCATTGTGCATCGACGAACGCCTTCAGGAGCCGCCGCACCTCGTAGCTGTCCGGGCCGCGGGCGGTGCCGCCGGCGGCCTTCAGACGGCGCAGAAAGCCGAGCTCGACGACCTTGTTGATGTGGGTCTCGATCTGGTCGATGAGTCTCGCCTCGTTGCTGCTCTGCGGGAGGAAGACACGCACCAGCTCGACGATCTCGTCGCGCGAGAGCACGAGTCGCGTCTCGGCGCCGCCGGCATCGAACTCGGCGAGCTTTTTCCGGAGCAGGGCCAGCAAGAGGCTGACCGGAAACGACAGCGGCCGACGCGCGACCAGACGCGGCAACTTGGCGGCGGCTTCGTCCTCGGCGATCTCGGCACGGCTCTTGAGAAAGGCATAGCCTTCCGCCTCGTCGAGCACCAGCTCCAGTCCGAGCACCGACACATAGTCCCGCACCCGCGCCTGTAGGTCGAGCAGCGTGCCCCAGAGTCGCTCGTCGCCCTCGCGATAGAGGACCCCTTTGAGCAGGCCGATCACCAGTGTGGACAGCTCCGCCCCGGCCGCGAGCGCCGGGGTGTCCCGGGCCTGTCCTTGGTCGTCGTCCATCCTCACCTCTCTCTGACAAAGATGACGCGGGGAAGTCGGGCGGCCTTGCGGACCGTCATGCCGTCGCTGGCGCACGCCTCCCAGACAATCACCTCCGGGGCATTCTCGTCCAGAGTCGTCCTGAAGGCGTCGCTGCCCAATTGAAGGTAGGCCACCAGCTCCGCGAGACCCTGCGTCAAGGGCTGCAGCTCGGTCAGCTCGCGCAGCGTGACCTGGGAGCGATCCTGCAAGGCATGGCGGATGTGGCGGGCAAGCTGCGCGCGGTCGACCACGACCTGCGCATAGAGCGCATCGGCGTCCAGATCGGCGTCGCCTGCCTGCAGCTCCAGATCAGCGATGACCGGCTTCAGTGGCGGGGTGTAGAGCGGGCGCTCCATCGGCAGCTCGACCGCGGCGGCGGACTCGGCGATGCGCATCACCTCGCCGGTCGGCTGATGCTCGCGCAGGGCCAGCGCCTTGGCCTCGATCCCGTGCAGGATGTCCATGATACGCCGGTTCTCCAGCCACGCCTGATCGTCGAGAAAGCGCCGCAGCTGCTGCGAGAGCTGCGCGACCGTGCGTTGGGTGTGCTCGCCGGCCTCGAGCCAGTCGTAATGCACGCGGCGGGTGCGCGCATCCGGCTTCAGCTCCGCGACCGGGGGCAGGGCGAGCACCCGGTCCAACAGCTCGGTCAGCTCCTCCTGGCGGCGGCTGGACATGAGGAAATCCCAAAAGGCCCGAAAGCTGCGTCCCTGGTCGGAATCGGCGATGGCGTCGCGCTCGCCCATGATCTCCTCCAGGAGCGCGCCCTTGGCACCCTCCCAGAGCGCGATCCGCTCGCGCACCCGCCGATCGAGCAGACGGAAGTTGTGCTCCACCTCGCGAAAGTCGGTCAGCAGCTCGCGGGCCAATTGCATGAACTGCTGGAAGCGATCCTTCAGCGCCGTGTCGTCCAGCAGCGGCACGTCGCCGCCCAGCACCCGCGAGATCTCGGCATCGATCTCGTCGCGCCGCTTCGTGAGCTCCGCGATGCGCTTCTCGGGATCGGCCTCGCTGCCCTCGCTCATCTGCTTGAGCAGCTCGAACAGGGTCAAGAGCCGCGACTCCGTTCCCACGAAACTGCGCTCCGAGAGGGTGCCGAGCCAGGCGATCGCCTTCTCGGTCGCCGGGGTCAGGTCGAATTGCGGCTCGTCCGAGTCACGGGCGTAGAACTTACGGAGCCAGCCCTTCTCCGGGCCGGCCCAGTCGTTGAGATACTCCAACGCCGGCTTCGGGAAGCTGCCCTCGCCGAGACGCTCGCGCAGTGCATACAACTCGTCTTCCAGCGCCTCGGCCAGATCCGCCGCCGACATCACCCGAACATTCGGCTGCACGAAGACGCGGTTCAGAAAGCTCGCCACGAGCGACGCATGATCCGAGCGCAGCAGCCGCCACGCGGGGTGGTGGGTGCGCAGGGTGTCGAGGGTCGTGAAGTCCATGATCCACGGATGATGCCTCAGGAGCGGATCGGCTGCGACCTTTGATGGACCGAGGGTGCCGACCTCGGATCAGCTCATGTGCTCTTCTTCCACTCGGCACGTCCCGCACCCTCCGACATGCCGGCACCCGCGAACGAGAAGACGAAACCGCGCGGACAAGATCGCTTCAACGTCCTCATCGTCGACGACCGCGTCGAAGCGGCGGTTCTTCCCAAAGCCCGCGGGCTCTTCGAGATTGGCTTCGTGCTCAAAGGATCGTTGTGGACGAATCGGCATCGATCAGGCTTGACCGGTGAGCTCGGCGACGAGGGCAGAGAGGAGATTCGCGGCGGTGGCGCGGGAGACGGCGAGCTGGGTTTCCAACTCGTCCACCAAGGCCATCAGTTGGTCCACTTTGGCCACGATTCGGCGTTGTTCGGCGAGGGGTGGGATGGCGAGGACTATCGGATTTACCTTGGCCCCAGATATGACAGGCTGAGCGGTGGCGTTGTCACGTTCGCGGAGGTCGGTTGCCTTGAGGAGCCAGCTTAGAAAACTAATCGCGACGTGTTTCTCATCAAATGTTGTGATGAACGCGTTATCCGTGACCCACGCCTTTTCCGGCGTCATGTGAATGCTGCCGCAATAAAAGCCGACTCGGCCGATGACGAGCGTCCGCTTGGCCACATTGTGCCTGTCATGGTAGCCGGTCACTCCGTTGCCGCCGTATACCGGTATTGGTCCTTCGTTCATATTTCGTGCAGTCAGGCCATCGCCCGAAGATATGCGTATGAGCTGTCCAAGCCGGCACCATACCCAGCCTCTTGGCAACGAGAATGGCAATTCCTCTTCCTCAATAGCCGGAAGCGGTTTTGGTGCGGAAAGTCTCTTGGCGGCAACTAAGTGCTCAAACAGGGAGCGCGTGGCTCGGAGTATCGATTCCGCCGGTTCGTCGTTGGGATCTTGAGGGACGAGTTTGCCTTGGACGGCAAGGGTGAGGATTGACTTTCGTAAGTCTGAAGGTTGAATGTTGAAAGATGAATGGAACAGGAATTGGAGGTTGGCCGGGGTGGGCGCTTCTGCGAAGCGGGCCAGCGCCGCGCGGGCGAGCGCGGTGTGCCGCGTCTCCCGTTCCTGCTGCTGCGCATCCAGCCGATCACACAACGCCATCAGCTCATCCACCTTCGCCACGATCCGCTTCTGCTCGGCGATTGGTGGAACTTTCACGATCTCTTTGTGCACGACGTTCCGATTGAGTGTCGGCACTGCGGTTGCAGTGCTGAAACGATCAAGATTCAGGGAGCGAAGTAGCAGGCATATAAATTGAGGATAATTTCCGAAAAAGTCTTCGACGTAGAGTGCCGTATTTAACGGCCAGAAGTCTTCGTTAATGAAGTGAACCTTTCCGATGCTTCCACTTCGCCCAGTCACAACCCCCGGTCCCTTCACCATGTGGATTTCGTGAACTCCGACAGGGCCGTTCGCAGCAAAGATTGGAACCGACCCCTGTCTGCGAACCTGCGTCGGCAAATCGTATCCACGACGAAGGCGCGAGACTTCCCCGAGTAATGATTCGGTCCACGCATCTTTGTCTTCTTCTGATAACTTTCCTGAAACCGCCATGTGCAACACCAACTCACGCATCTTTGCCACCGCGCCAGGCGCGTCGGCGAAGAGGTCGAACTTCTCGAAGAAAGTATGAAGGTTCAAGGATGAAGGATGAGGGGATACGGATGAGAGTTGAAGGGCGAGAGATGACGTGGCGGCAGGATCAGCTTTCATAATTCAACCTTCATCCTTTCCTCGCTGTCCCACATGCCCCGGTAGGCGTGGACGTAGCCGGCGGTGGCGGCGGGATTGATGGCGTAGTAGTAGCGGCAGAGGGCTTTGAAGAGAGCAAGTCCTTCCGGAATGCAGGCGCAGTCGAGCAGGTGAACCAGGGTGTGCTCGATGTCCTGAGCGGCCCGGGACTGGGATTGGATGAGGTCTTGCGCGATGGGAGTGAGGGCCGCGACGCGTTGCCGATGGAGATCGTTCAGCGTGGCTGCGAGGGCTCTGATTTCTGCGAATTCGGAAGCCACAGGGGCAGGTGCAGGCTTGCGGACCGCTTTAGCCTTCATGGCCGATCTCCTTTCCGAGTTGTTTGAGATTCGGGAGACAGTGTCTCCCGAATTTGCATTCCCTGCTTTTTCATCGGTTCAATGCCTCCACGAGCTGTGCCTTCAGCTGGGCGCGGGTCTCGGCGATCTGGGCCAGCAGCCGTTCATACTCCGGCAACAGATGATCCAGGTCCCCCGGTCCGGTGTCCGGATTGTGCGGGTTCTTGAGATCGAGGTTGAAGTTGCCGGCCTTGATGGTGTCGATGGAGACGCGCCAGGCCTGCTCGTTTTCCATGCGGGACTTGAAGCCGTCCTTCTCCTCGCCCCACCAGGCGCGCTCGGCCTCGAACTCTTCGATGCGGATGGGTTTGCCCTTGTTGTAGCTCTTGGTGCCGGGCGGATAGGGGTGCTCGTAGTACCAGACCTCCGTCGTCGGCCGGCCCTTGGTGAAGAAGAGGAGGTTGGTGCGAATGCCGGTGTAGGGATTGAAGACACCGTTGGGCAGACGGACGATGGTGTGGAGGTTACAGTCGGTGAGCAACGCTTCCTTGATGCGAGTCTTTACGCCTTCGCCGAAGAGGGTGCCGTCCGGCAGGACCAGACCGGCGCGGCCACCGGGCTTGAGGATCTTCATCAGCAGCACGAGGAAGAGATCGGCGGTCTCGCGGGTGCGGAATTCGGCCGGGAAGTTGGCCTCGATGCCGTCCTCCTCCATGCCGCCGAAGGGCGGGTTGGTGACGATGACATCCACCCGTTCCTTCGGCCCCCAGTCGCGCAGGGGACGGGCGAGGGTGTTGTCGTGGCGGACGTTGGACGGCACATCGATGCCGTGCAGGAGCAGGTTGGTCATGCACAGGACGTGCGGGAGATGCTTCTTCTCGATCCCGGCGAAGCAGTCCTGAATGCTGCGCTCGTCGGCCTCGGTCTTGGCCTGCTTGCGCAGGTGCTCGATGGCGCAAACGAGGAAGCCGCCGGTGCCGCAGGCGGGGTCGAGGATGGTCTCGCCGAGGCGGGGATTGACCTGCTCGACGATGAACTGGGTGACGGCGCGCGGGGTGTAGAACTCGCCGGCATTACCCGCGGACTGGAGGTCCTTGAGGAGCTTTTCGTAGATGTCGCCGAACATGTGCCGGTCATCGGAGGCATTGAAGTCGATGCCGTTGATCTTGTTGATCACCTGGCGCATCAAGGTGCCGTTCTTCATGTAGTTGTTGGCATCCTCGAAGCTCATGCGGATGAGCCCGCTGATCCGGTCGCCGCTGCCGGTGAGGGCCTTGAGCCTGGGCAGTAGGCTGTTGTTGACGAAGTCGAGCAGGGCATCGCCGGTGATGCCTTCGTCGTCCGCAGCCCAACTGGACCAACGCAACCGCTCGGGAAGCGGCGAGCGGTAGTCGTCTCGCAACAGCTCCAG
The DNA here is from genome assembly GCF_041903745.1 of Thiocapsa sp. C2-2m. NCBI lineage: Bacteria > Pseudomonadati > Pseudomonadota > Gammaproteobacteria > Chromatiales > Chromatiaceae > Thiocapsa > Thiocapsa sp. C2-2m. The sequence goes on from NZ_JBBWVD010000025.1 coordinate 87,736, forward strand.
CTCCTTCTCGCGGTCGTCGAAGATCTTGAGGAAGAACATCCAGCCGAGTTGTTCGAGCCGCTGTGCGTCGCCGTAGGTGCCGGCGTCCTTGCGCATGATGTCCTGGATGGTTTTGACGAGATTCGAAACATTCGGCATGGGTCAGGCGGCCTTCTGATACAGGGCGGTTTCAAGTTGACGCACGGCGGCAAGATAGGCGCTCTTGCCGCCGAAGAGTTTGACGATCTCCACCGGGGTGCCCAAGGTGGGCAGCGGGTCCACCTTGAGGATGTCGAGTGACTCGACGCTGCGGATGCCGGCATCGGCGTATTTCTGGAGCAGGGCATTGAGGACAGCGCGGGCCTGGTCGCCATAGGTGCCGAAGACGTTGCGCTTGCGCACCTTCTCGGCCCGTTCCTGCCGCGTCAGGGGCGGTTGGTCGAAGGCCACGTGGCAGACGAGATCGAAGGCGTCGTAGTCGCGGCCAACCTGCTCGGCGAGCTCGTCGAGGAACACGCCTTGGGCAACTAGCTCCTCCAGGATGACCTGCTTGCGGTCGGCGTCGTTCCAGGCGTTGAGGAAGGCGTCCAGGGAGGTGTAAGCCTTGCGCAAGGTCTTGCGGGAGTAGTCCCGCAAGGACTCGGTGATGAGCTTGCCGTCCGCATCAAGGTACTGCACGCGCTCCGTGACGACGCGGACCTCGACGTCGTCCACGTAGTAGCGCGTGACGCCTGGGCCAGACGAAGGTTGCTGACCTCCGAACGGATCGGCATCGCCCGCCCCGCCGGCCTCTCCTTCGCCTTCTTGCGGCTCATCGTCCGGTGGGATGGGCGGCTGATCGGGACCTGGCTCGAAGATCTGCACGGGATCGCCGTCGAAGTCCGGGTCGGCGAAGAGGGCGGTCGCGCGCCGAAAATCCATGATGGTGAAGTAGAGCTTGTTGTAGTCCTCGTTGATGCGGGTGCCGCGGCCGATGATCTGCTTGAACTCGGTCATGGAGTTGATGCGCTTGTCGAGCACGATCAGATGGCAGGTCTGGGCATCCACACCGGTGGACATGAGTTGGGAGGTCACGGCGATGACCGGAAAGGTGGATTCCGGATCGATGAAGTTGTCGAGCTGGGCCTTGCCCTCGTCGTTGTCGCCGGTGATGCGCATGATGTACTTGCTGTTGGCGGCGGCCAGGTCCGGGTTGGCGTTGACCAGGGCCTGACGCATGCGCTCCGCATGATCGATGTTCTGGCAGAAGACGATGGTCTTGGCGAAACGGTCCGTCGCCTTGAGGAACTCGGTGATCTTGGCGGCGACCAGGGTGGTGCGTTGGTTGAGGACGAGGTTCTTGTCGTAGTCGGTGTCGTTGTATTCGCGGTCCTCGATGGCATGACCGAACCTGTCGGTTTGCCCGGACTCCGGGCGCCAGCCGTCGAGATCCCGATCAAGCCCGATGCGTACAACCTTGTAGGGCGCGAGAAAGCCGTCCGAGATGCCCTGCCGCAACGAGTAGGTGTAGATAGGCTCGCCGAAGTAGTCGATGTTCGAGACCTCTTTGGTCTCCTTGGGGGTGGCCGTCATCCCGATCTGGGTCGCCGTGGAGAAGTATTCGAGCACCTTTCGCCAGGCGGCATCGTCCGCGGCGCTGCCCCGATGACACTCGTCCACGAAGACCAGATCGAAGAAATCCGGGGAGAACTGCGTGTAAATGTTCTGCTCTTCCTCGGTACCGGTCACCGCTTGATAGAGGCAGAGATAGATCTCGAACGCCTTGTCCACCGTGCGGTTGGTGATCTTGGTCATGGCCTGACCGAAGGGCTTGAAGTCGTTGGTCTTGGTCTGGTCGGCCAGGATGTTGCGGTCCACCAGAAAAAGGATGCGTTTCTTGGCGCCCGATCGCCACAGCCGCCAGATGATCTGAAAGGCGGTGTAGGTCTTGCCCGTACCCGTGGCCATGACCAGCAAGATGCGGCTCGCGCCGCGGGCAATGGCCTCCACGGTGCGGTTGATGGCAATGCGCTGGTAATAGCGGGGGGCCTTGCCGGAACCGTCGTCAAAATAGTCCTGAACCGCGACGGCCTGCCCTTCCGCGACCAACCCCTTGGCCTTGCAGTAGCGCGCCCAGAGCTCGGCCGGGGTGGGGAATTGGTCGAGCGGGATTTCGCGCGTCACGGCCCCGGTGGTCACCGTGCGGTCGTGTTCCAGAAAGGCGTCACCGTTGGAGCTGTAGACGAAGGGAATATCGAGCATTTCCGCGCAATCCAGCGCTTGCTGCATGCCGTCGCCGACGGCGTGATTGTTGTCCTTGGCCTCGATGAGGGCGAGCGGGATGTTGGGCCTGTACACGAGGATGTAGTCGGCGCGTCTGGCAACGCCACGCTTCACCGTCTTCCCGCGAACGATGACCCGGCCTCTGGTGAAGTAGACCTCCTCGCGCACCTGTGTCAGGAGGTCCCACTTGTCCCCATGCGCACCGACCAGCGCGGGCGTGATGAACTTGGTGCGAATGTCTGCTTCGGTCAGTGCCTTCTTGTTCATGCCCGTATGAGCTTCCCTGTTGGATTCACGGTGCGCGGGGCTTCCAGCGTGCCTGGATCGCGTACGCCGGGCGCTCCGCCGTAACGCCGTATCAAGACAGTGTCCATGCCAAGGACGTCGGCTAGGGTTGGAAAATCGCGGTCGGTCACTTGGCCAGTTCGCGATAGAGGCTGTCGAGTTCATCGAGACTGAAGGCGAACGCGGTCATGACATGCCGTCGCGGCCGATCTTTCTGCTGGCGGTCGATGTACTCGCGCAGGGCTTCGTCCAACACGGATTGAAATTGGCGCCCTTGGGCTAGGGAGTTCAATCTGACCCGATAAGGCACGAAATAGCTCATGCCGGTCTCGTGTCGCGGGGTGCGGGTGGTGATGCGCCGGCTGTCCTCCCGCCGGCCGCCATCGACAGCCCCGTCGCCTCCGGGCACACTTCGCGGCACCGGGATCCCACCACCAGCCGAATCCGAGCCGATACGCACCGATGGACACTTTCAAAACCCCCGTGGCCCGATTGGCCCGACTGTTCCGGGCATCGCGCGATGCGTGGCGGGCCAAAGCCCTGGACAAGCAACAGCGACTGCGCGCGGCTCGGGTCAAGATCCGAGATCTGGAAGCGAGCCGCACCTATTGGAAGAACCGGGCGCTGGCGTCGGAAGGCGGTGAACAGCCCGCGGCATCGGCAGCAACACCCGCCGGCGAGGCGGAGGACCCGGACGATGCGGCTCGGCAGCTGGTGCGCTTGCCCCCGCCCGGTCACCGGCATTCGGTCCTGGTCATTCAACTGACGCTGCGGATGTATCTAAGTGCCGGACTCGGCAGCCGCGGGGTGCCCCGCGTACTGGGTCTGCTCGCGCCCTGGATGCCGGTGAGCATGCCGGCGCATACGACGGTCCTCAACTGGGTTTACCGCTGCGGATTGGCGATCCTCCTGCAGCCGCCGCAGCGGCGCGAGGATTGGATTTTCGTGGCCGATCATACGCTTGAACTGGGCACATCGAAGTGTCTCGTGATTCTGGGCATCCCCGCCGCCCGACTGCTCGAGACCGGCTACAGCCCGTCGCACCGGGCCATGCAGGTGCTCGCCGTGAAGGTGACGACGCACAGCACCGGGGAGTGGGTCGCCACGGTGCTGCGCGAGGTCGCCGAGCGCACCGGTGTGCCGGTGCAGATCGTCGCCGATCACGGCAGCGACCTGCACAAGGGGATCACGCTGTTTCGGCAGGAACAGACTACAGACTGTGTGGAAACCTATGATATTTCGCACCGCATCGCCACCCTGCTCAAGGCGGAGTTGCATCCGGACGGGCGCTGGCAGACCTTTTTGTCGCACTGCACGCGGACCCTGGCGTCTTTTCAGCAAACCGACTTGGCCTTTCTGTTGCCGCCGCGTCAGCGCACCAAGGCGCGCTTCATGCACGTCGACACCCATGTCGAGTGGGCGCAAAACCTACTCGCCTACCAGGAGCGGGGAGATTTCAGTGCCGTTCGGCCCACCTGCGTTCTGACGGTCGCCGCCCGGGACCACCTGCGCGATCGCTTGGGCGTCGCCCGCGTGCGTCCCCTGCACGTGCTGCTGGGCCATCGGCATCCCGATAAGGCAGCCTTCTGCGAGGCCCTGCAGGCGGCCTCCGACCTACAGCTCGCGGATCTGGACGACGCCTTTTGGGATCTCGCCGACACCGGCCGCGCGCGCTTTCTGGAAGGCTTCGCCTGGGTGAGTGCCTATCGCGAGGATCTGGCGGTCTATGCGCAGATGATGGAACAGTCCAAGGCCATCCAGAGCGTTCTCAAGTCCGAGGGACTGCACGCCGGCGTCTGCGAATCGCTTCAATCCACACTCGCCCCGCGCACCGCGCTCGCTCCGCGAGCCGCCCGCTTTACCGACCGGGTCCTGGAACAAGTCGCGGTACAAGCCGCCAAGATCCCGCCCGGCGCGACCTGGCTGGCGTCCTCCGACATCATCGAATCGGTGTTCGGAAAATACAAAATGTTCACCGCACGCGGCCCCCTCAAAGAGATCGGCCGGCTGGTGTTGGCGATTCCCGCCTTCCTCACCGATCTGACGAGCCCGGTTATTCACGAGGCGATGACCTCGGTGCGCACCCTGGATGTCGAGCAATGGGTCAAGACGCATCTCGGCGACTCTATGCTGGCCCGGCGACGACAGGCGTTCAAGGCGCCGAAGCTCGACATGAAAACGGCATGAAGGTTTTGATGGGAAAGCCTGGGCGATTGAACATCCTAGCGCCTGGCGCCACTCCCACGCTACCTTGAACTCGCGGAGGTGGAGCGAATCATCGACGCATGCGACCCAAGTACGCCGCTGGGGGCCCGCGATCACGCAATCGTGCTCCTGCTTGCCCGTCTGGGCTTACGCGCCGGCGATGTCGCCGGCTTGCGCTTGAATGACATCGACTGGATACAGGGTCGCATTCGGGTATCAGGCAAGTCGCGACGCATGACCTGGCTACCGTTGCCCCAAGACGCCGGTGATGCCCTCCTACATTACCTTGAAACCGGGCGTCGAGCTGTCGGTGGCGATGGGGTCTTTCTGACCGCTCGGGCACCCTATACGCCAATCATTGCACGTCAGGTGTCGAGCACCGCCGAACGCTCCATCCGACGTGCCGGAGTCAAGGCGCCTTCGTTGGGCGCTCACGTGTTTCGGCATTCCGCAGCGACAGCGTGGTTGCGCCAAGGGCTCACGCTGCACGCCGTCGGCACCTTGCTGCGCCACCGCGACGTCGACACGACAGCGATCTATGCCAAGGTCGATGTCGATCGACTGAGGCGGATCGCCATGCCCTGGCCGACGGAGGGGGAGTCATGCTGACATCCGCCATCGATCGCTACCTCGAGCTGCGTCGCGCCTTGGGTTACAAGCTCATCACGGAGGAGCGCCTGTTGCGCTGCTTCGCAGGGTTTGCGACGGCGTGCGGGGATCGCCATGTGGTGAGTGAAACCGTCCTCGCCTGGGCAGCCCGCAGCACGACGGCACGCCAGCGCGACAAGCGAACCCGGGTCGTGATCGGGTTTGCGCGGTTTATGCACGCCGAAGATCCGCGACACGCAATTCCACCGCCACCGCTGCCGAGTGCAGCGCACACGCGGCCCCTCCCTCACATCTTCTCCCCACAGGAGATCGTGCAGTTGATGACGGCCGCAGTACACCTTCCGCCGGAGGAATCGCTGCGACCGCTGACGTTCAGCACCCTCTTCGGACTGCTTGCGTGCACGGGGTTGCGCATTTCCGAGGCGCTCTCGTTGAGGCTCGACGACCTCCGGCCCGATGGACTGATCATTCGTGAGACCAAGTTCCAAAAGAGTCGTCTCTTGCCGTTGCACGCAACGACAACGTGTGCGCTGAACCGCTATCTCGAACGCCGTCTGTGTGTCGTCGGCAAATCCGATCACCTGTTCGTCTCACTCAAGGGCACACCCGTGTGCTACGACACGGCCAGCCGAACCTTCCGACACCTGTGTGCCACTGCCGGGCTTGACGGTGTGCCGCCAGTGCGCCGTCCGCGACTGCATGACCTGCGTCACACGGTCGCGGTCAGGGCCCTCGAGGCATGTCCCCATGTGCGCGACGATGTCACGGCCCACATGCTGGCCTTGAGCACCTACCTCGGCCATTGCAGCGTACGGGGCACGTACTGGTACCTCCAGAGTTCACCGCAGCTCATGCAAGACGTCGCTGGCGCTGCTCAAGACTGGCTGGCGGGAGACGCACCATGACGCCGATCGCTCCCCACATCGAGGCCTTCCTGCGTGACCGGTTGCCGCGGCAACGCGGCGCCAGTCAGCACACCTGCGAGACCTATGCGTTCGCGCTCAAGCTGCTGTTCGAGTACGCCAGCACACGCTTCAAAGTACGCCCGTGTCAGCTCGCGCTCGAACAGATCGACGCGCCACTGATCATGGATTTTCTCGTCATGCTGGAGTCGCAGCGCGCAAACTGCCCCAGCACGCGCAACGCTCGACTGGTCGCGATCAAGTCATTCATGGCCTTCATTGAGCATCGTGCCCCGGCGTTCCTCGAGCAGTGCCGCCAGATCCGCGCGATACCGGCGAAGAAGACCGTTGTTCCTCTCGTCCAGCATCTTAACCGTGAGGAGATTCAGGCGCTTCTCGATGCCCCTGATCCCGCGACGCGAGCCGGGTTGCGTGACCGCGCGATGCTGCACCTGTGCTTCGCCGCCGGGTTGCGTGTCTCCGAGTTGGTCGCGCTGCCAATGGCGTCGCTCAGCCTGCATGCCAACCCCAGTCTGCGTGTTCTGGGCAAGGGTCGTCGGGAGCGCACGCTTCCCCTCTGGAAGCAGACCGCCGCGGACTTGCGCAGTTGGCTCGCCGTGCGCAATGCGCAGCCCGGAGTGACCGAACTCTTCATTAACGCCCGCGGCTTGCCGATCACACGCTCCGGATTCGAATGCATCCTGGCCAAGCACGTGAGCACAGCCCAGACGCAGTGTCCATCGCTTGCCACCAAGCGAATCTCCCCGCATGTGCTCCGACACAGCTGTGCCTTGATGATCCTGCAAGCGACCGGCGACCTGCGCAAGGTGGCGCTGTGGCTGGGCCACGCCGACCTCCAGACCACCGAAATGTATTTGCGCATCGACCCCGCCGAGAAGCTCGACGCGCTTGCTGCCGTCATTCCTCCGACACTGCGACCAGGTCGATTCAAAGCACCCGATGCGTTGATCGCGATGCTTAGACCGATCTGAATATGTCCAGCGAATAACGCCCGGAACGCCCGTTGCGGGGACGGGTGGGAATCCGACTGCACATAATGCGGGACTCCACATATGCCACAGCGCGGAGACGTACTCGACCTCGAAGCTGCGCACCTCGCGTTGTTCCAGGCGATCGCGTGCGGCCAACGCGCCGGCGGTGTCGCGCTTGGGGGTGGCGCGGCGCACCATCCCGTGGGCCTTCAAGTAGCGCCGCACGCTCGGATAGGAGGGCACCGGGGTGGCGGTGCCGGCGAGGGTCGCGGCCAGGTTGTCGCGATGCAGCTGGGCGGTCCAGCCGGGATGATCGCGGTACTGCGTCTGCAGGGCCTCGCGTGCGGCGGGCAGCACACTCGGGAAGGCCCCGCGGTCGGCGCGCACGCGATTGCGCAGCACCGCCACCGGATCGGGCGCGGTGCGCGCGGCGTCATACCAGCGCTCGAGGGTCGACACACCGAACCGAACATCCAGGCCGGTGACGGGATGGCGCCAGGTCTTGGCGGCCAGGGTGGCCAAGGCCGCCTGCAGGTCACCGTCCGGCGGCGGTGCGGCGAGTAGGGGGCCAATGATCGCAAAGCGCACGCGGGCCCACCGCTCGCGTTGCGGAACCTCGATGGGGATCGGCATAGGGGTCTCCCGGCCACGGTGCCGGGGGTTCCGACACCTTCGCGATCAGCCTAGCGGGGTGCCCCGGCGTCTTCGAGCGACATCCTCTGCGTGGCGTCAGCCGCCCTCGTGCAGCCTGCACGAACGACTCGTCAAGGGGCTCAAAAAGCGCAGCAACGCCACCAGGGCGTCCGCGGCATCGCCGAGGAAGCGCTCGAGCAGACTCCCCGGCGCCTGCTGCAGATCCACCGGCGGCACAAAGCCCCCTGCGCGCCGCACCACAGCGGGGTCTGCCCCAACTGCTCCCGCCACCAGGTCTGCCAGCGCCGCAGGGTGCGGATCGGGACCGCCAGCGTCGCGGCCAAGGCGTCCGCTTGGGGGTGATGCCCGGTATGGCGCACCGAGGCCACCACGACGATGAGGCCGAGATAGACTCGCCGGCCCGGGAACCGCACCGAGCGCGGCGTCAGGCGCCGCCGACACTGCGCACAGCAGAAGCTGCGACGCGTGGCGAACGCCGCGCGCCAGGGTTCCGGACAGCCGCGGGGTTTACGGGGGTAGTCGGCCTAATGCAGCGTGCCGCCGCAGGCGGGACAACCCTCCTCTCGGGCGGCCTCGGCGAGGTCCTCGTCGATGTGCAGCAACACGGCGAAAAACGTGAGGCTTTCAAGGAAGGCGTGGCACACTGATGGCGTCTCTTTGTCTTCGCAAACAAGAGACTCTCCCGACGGGTGCTGTTGTTCAAGCACCCCGAGGGAGGCACACCGCTCTCCCTCATGAAAGATGACGATTTAAGGGGGAAGAAACATCAGGGAAGGTGACCGTACTCACTGGCGCGTTGATTCTCGAGATGATCAAGAAACGTGCTCAGGAATGCTGCATCCAGATCCTCCAGACGCAGATGCGATGGCTCCCGAGCCAGACGTGCCGACGCGAAGGCGAGCAGTCATCGGAAGGTGTCGCGATAGGCTGCCACGGTATGAGGACTTGCGCCGAGCTCGGTTTGCAGCCGCCGGGTGAAATAGCGCTGAATGAGCGCCGCGAGAGAGGTTGCGCTCATGGCCGGTCTCCGCTCGGGGCGGTCACCAAACGCTCGCTGGCCAGCCCGAGCAGCTCCGGAATGGCTTGAATGTACCAGTAGGTTTCGACGCTGCTGACATGCCCCAAGTAGGTCGCCAACCACGGCACGAGTCGGTTCACATCCAGGCCCGCTCGGTACCACTCGATGAGCCGATTGGTGGCGAATGTATGCCTCAGATCCTGAAGCCGTGGACCGTGCCCACTGCGACCCTGCAGGCGAGGCCGCAGATCAATGCTGTGGCATAGGCGTGCAAATGTCCGCCGGACCGTGCTGCCGATCAATCGCGAACCGCAGGATGTCACCAGAAACGCCGGCGTCTGCCGATGGGGTAGAAGGGTGTCGCGCAGCCCGGCATAGTCCTGCAGCGCCGCACCGGTGGAGGGGTCGAACGGGACCAGACGCGACTTGCCGCATTTCGACCCTCGAACCACGAGGACGCGGTCCCGCAGATCAACATCGTCCACGTCGAGCTTGAGCGCTTCACCCGGGCGTAGCCCGGTCGCGGCCAGCAGCCCGATCAGCGTCTTGAAGGTTGCACCGCGAAGCCCGCTGGCCTGATCGAGTTGGTTCGCCGCCGACATCAACGCAGCGATCTCGGCCTTGGCGTAGATGTGAGGTGTGGGTCTGCGGTGCGAAGCGGGTAAGAGTCGCGGTGGCGGCACCTCGGTACGCGGATCCGTCGCCTGCAGCCAGCGCGCGAACGCGCGCACGATATCCAGCCGTCGTGCATAGGTCCCGGGCTGCAGAGCGACAGACTGGAAGGTCCAGCTCAGGGCCAGCGCCGTCGTGACCACATCGGCACCCCGGGCGATCATGAAATCGACGAACTGGCGCAATGCCGATTCAGGCCATTTCAGTTGTGTCCCCAAGGCCCGACGCGTCTCCAAGTACTCGGATAATGCCGCGTGTAGGTCGCTCATGGCGTCACCTCCGCATCGGGCCAGGATCGGGCGACGCTGCGCAGGTTTTCAAGGTCGAGCTTGGTGTAGCCTTCGGTCGTGCGGATGCTGCGGTGACGCAAGATTTGGGCGATCTCAACCAACGAAGCACCGCGACGAATCATCCGTGTCGCAAGACTGTAGCGGAAGAGATGCGCACCGACGCGACCGCTCGGCAGCAATCCGGCACGCGCGAGGGCACGGCGCGCCATCCCGCTCACGTTGCCGGGATCTTGGAGCTCGACGTACGGTGCCCGGTGGCGCAGAAACACGGCGCGCGAGTCGTGCTTGCCCCGTGCCGTGAGGAGGTAGTCTGCAATGGCCTCTCCAACCTCCCGTGGTAGCGGCAGACAAGCGACTTGTCCGCCTTTGCCGCGGATCAGGATCTCGCCGGCCTCCCAGCGCAGATCCTCGAGGCGCAGCGCGAGAATCTCGCTCGCGCGCAAACCAAGGCGCGCCAAGAGTTGCAGGATGGCGAAATCGCGGCAGCCACGGATTGTCGAGTGATCGGCCATCGCCAGCACGCGTTCAATCGCTTCGGCGCTCAACACGGGCGGCATCGGCGTCGGCTGCCATCGGCCCACCGGCGGTACTGCGAGAGAGAGATCGCGCGTGATCGTACCCTTCAGCAGACAGAAACGCAGAAACGAGCGCAGCGCCGCTGCCTGTAACTTGACGGAGCTGACGGCGTGATCCCGGCTGTAATCGAGGAGGTAACGACGGATCGCCGGGGCATCGACGCGCTTAGCCTCTGCCGGGAGATGCATGGCATCAGTGAAGCCGCGCGCACCGACCGAGTAGGCTGCAATCGAATGAGTGCTGAGTCCCTGCTGCGTGCGAAGGTGGTCGATATAGCTTTGGCAGAGCGCCCGGGCAGGTAACGGCTCGGCCGTGCGCGGCCGCAAGACGTCGATACTCCGAAGGTAGGCCAGAAAATCCTGCAAGGCACAGCGGTGCTTGTAGCGACGGCGCGTCGGGCACGCGAGGAAGGAATCGATGCAGCCCTCGTCAATGTCGCTCGGCGCGATCCCCGCGACCTGGCTCCATTGAATGAAGGGCCTGATCAGGCGCACCTTGTCGCGGCGGGTTTTCCGGGCATAACCGGCTTGTGCGAGGGATGCAATGAATGCCGCGAGCTGGTGATCGAGATCCGCTTCCCCGGAAGGTCTTACGTGTGCGTTCTGTTCGGACATGTCGTCTCTCCACTGATCTGGCGGTGTTGCCAGACGAGAGAGCCGATAGGATTATGCCGCGCACGTAAAGTATGCATCCCGCTGAGGACGACTTGCCTGAGGTGCTACGCGGCATATCCGGGAGTGCGGCATAACGACGCCGAGCGGGCCCTGCGTCACTGGGTCATCGCCCGGCGTCTCAGTCACGGCACGCGCACCGCCGTCGGCTCATGCGTCTTTACCCTGCTTGCCAGCGTCATCGAGACCTGTCGTCAACGCGGCCACTCGCCTTGGGAGTATCTGGCAACCGCCATCGCCGACCGGCGCGCCGGACTACCCTTGCCGCCTTTGCCGCAGCCGGGGGTGTGAACGAGTACCTCGTCGCAAAAAAAGGTCTGCTGGCGTCGATTACCGCGCTGGGTCACATGATGCGGAAGCCCGGGGACAACCACTCTTGGAAGTCTCGCCATCGGTCGGTCAATCCCTCGTCACAGAAAGCTCACTTTGTGTTCTAACCGTTCCGTAGTATCTCGTCTAGGGTATTCAGTAAACCGTCCCCGGAACTCCAGGTTTACATGATTCGGCATGAGGCAGTAGACCAGAACCTGCGTGACGCACGCTCGACAGGACGTCGAGAGCAGTCGCCGATACTCGGCATAGTCCTCGTCGCAAAAAAAGGTCTGCTGGCGTCGA
>NZ_JBBWVD010000061.1:0-18651 GCF_041903745.1 Thiocapsa sp. C2-2m
GGGACTCTCCACAAGCGTGTGCTTGGCGGCTCACGCTGCGGAGTGTCCCCGATGGACTCCCGGAAATGTCAAACTGCTACTGTCACCCCGGCAAAGCCGGGGGATTACCCGTTTTATTTAAGGGTATGGTGTCGCAATCCGATCTGCCCGCCCTCTACCGCCGCGCGACCCGCTTCATCGCCCCTTTCTTGGTTGCAGACAGCGGCGATCAAGAGAGTTTCGGCCTGGTTCTGGTCGAAGCCATGGGTTGCGGTTGCCCGGTGATCTGCGGCGACGTTCCCGCGGTTCGGGATATCGTTCTGGATGAAAGCACCGGAATTTTGGTCAACCCGCGAAACCCCGTGAATCTGGCCGACGCCATTGTGGGACTGCTCGCCGATCCGATCCGACGCGATCGCTACAGCGAAAACGCTCGCCGGCACTGCGCGGAGGCGTTCGATTGGGGGACAATCGCTGCGGGGTATGGCATGTTATTGTCCGAAGTACTCAACAAAGATCCCGAAAAGACCTGATTTCGAAACAACACCGGTCGATCGAACCCATGCGCCTGAACACCGACCAAGTCGAGACCATCCGCGAGGCTGCCGAGGCCGCATTTGGCCCGGGAAGCCGCGTGTCCCTGTTCGGCTCCCGCGTCGACGATGAGAAGCGCGGAGGCGACATCGACCTTTTGATCACACCCGCAACGCGCGATGATACCCTGCGCCGAAAGATCCGCTTTCTCGTGCTGCTGGAGCGCACACTCGGCGAACGACGGATCGATGTGCTGATCGCCCAACCTGACGATCAGCGCGACATCGTCCGCGTCGCCCGCGAGACGGGGGTTCGCCTATGAGCCTGGATGCCGAGCGCCTGGCGTTACAGCAAGCCCTGACGCTATGCCAGGCCCATCGCGCCGCACTCTCCGATGCGCTGGAAGACCTGGCGAAACGGCCGCTCCAGATTCAGGATCTCACCAACATCGGCAAAGAGGACCGGCGCATCCTCGACCAATTCGCCTACCGCTACACCCGACTTCAGGATGACATGGGCGCGCGACTTTTCCCGGCCGTGTTGCGGGCGCTTGGCGAGGACATTCGCCCGATGTCGGTCTTGGATCGCCTGAATCGCCTGGAGCAACTAGAATGGCTAGCCTCCGCCGAGGAGTGGATCGAACTACGGCGAATTCTCAATGAATTCACCCACGACTATCCCGAATCGGCCGAGGAACGCTTCGACCGACTGCGGTTCGCGATCCAATCTGCTTGGCGGTTGCTGGACATTCTGAATACCTTCGAGCAGTCCACGAACCACTACCGCTTAAACCTCGATTCACATGACGACCCTGCGGCAGATCCATAACGCGCTCAGAGCGAATACGCGGCACGGATCCACGCCGAGCGCAACGGCGGATTGGCGACACTGATGCCAAAATTGGTTTACATAAGTGCCATCGACACTGGCATCCGTACTGATCATCAGCTTGTCTCGGAACCTGCGGGACGCAAGCCTGAACTTGCAGATATCGCAGGCACAGGCAGGCACACAGGCATATATTAAGTAAACGGGGACAAGTAAACGGGGACAGACCACGGTTTTGTCTGAAGGTGATTAGCGTCGTGCCTCAGCCAGCGATTTCCAAAGACAAAAAGGGGACAGCTTTATTTTCCAGGAGGTAGGACCGTGTTCGTCACTCCGGCCATCGCGTCACGTGGCGCAGAGCGCCACAGGCATGCGTGACACCGCGGAGCGGGTGTCACGAGTCTCTGCAGGGAACCATCGGGGTCTTGACACGTGCCTTTTCGGGGCTGATTTTTTGGAGTCATGGCCCAGGGACAAAAGGATAGAGTAGAGAGCAGGTTGCCAGCGCTGTAGTCCCGGCTTATCCGTTTCCGCCCCTTTCGTTTGGCGGTGCCTAAGTAGCCCAGGCGTGGTGCTGACAACCAGCCCTCCCTCATCAAACCGTGCATGCGGTTTTCCCGCATCTTATGTGCTGCAGCACATAAGATGCGTAATGTGGCGTTGTCCGTAATGTGGCGGTGAGACCCTAACCGGTTGCCCGGGTTAGCCCTTTACGAGGCTGGGAGCCACATAACCCTGATATCGGTCAGATTTCTTTTGCACAGGAGATCTGACGATGTTCGACAAGCTTTTCAAACGACCTTCCACAATCGCCCCTCAGCTTAAGGCTCCTCTGGCATCGGCGCGAGCGTCCTTCTTGACGCAACTTGCAGACGACGGAGCGGCGCCGGCGACCTTAGTGCGCATCGCGCGGGAACTTGTTGTCGTCGTTCAGGAACTGGAACTGACCTCCGGCCACTTGGGCACGCCCGCAGCGGTCAATGCGGCCGCCAAGCACTGGGCCAAACAACAAAGACGCCGACATCGAGCGCAGACGCTGCGATGGTCGCGGATGTTATTCCGGCAGACCGCAATCGCATGGCTCGGCTACTTGGGGCGAATGGTACACTCCCAGCTCGCACCGCGACGCTCGGGCTGAACATCCCACTTCAATAAGTGCGCCAGCAGCACGCTCATGCGACTTGCCAATTCGCGTTGTTCGCTTTTGCCTACGTCCTCGATCTCCTCGGCCAAATGCAGGACATCGACCTGATCGAAGCGCCCGGCACGCAGCAGGTTCGCTTGCTCATTGGCCCAGGCGATGATGTCTTGGTCATAACGAATCATGGGCCACCGCATATCGGTTGTGTTGTGTGGATGCTTGGCGCTGACGGATCATCTCTGAGCTTCCCTCGGTTTTTCGTCTTCCAAGGGCAGGGGTTCATGCGACCTGTTTTTCTCCCTCCCGAGTGTTGATCCAGTCCTTCAGAAACAGTGCCGGGGAAGTGTAACCGAGGGTGGAATGCAGACGCTTGCGATTGTAGAACACCTCGATGTACTCGAAGGCGGTGGCCTTCATGGCGTCGCGGGTGGCGAAGCGCTCCCCGAAGACACGCTCGTTCTTGAAGCTGTTGAACCCGCTCTCGGTCGGGGCGTTGTCCCAGCAGTTCCCCTTGCGGCTCATCGAGCAGACCATGCCGTACTGCGCCAGCTTTTCCTGGAACGCATGGCTCGCGTACCGGCTCCCCCGATCGGAATGATGGATCAGCCCGGGGGCCGGCTTGCGTCGAAACCAACCCATGGTCAGCGCGTCGCCGACGAGATCGGCCGTCATGCGCGGCTGCAGCGACCAGCCCACGACCTCGCGGTTGAACAGGTCCAGCACGATGGCCAAATACAGCCAGCCTTCATCCGTCCACAGGTCGGTGATGTCGGCACTCCAGACCTGATTCGGGCCGCTCGGGGCGACGTCGCGGGCGAGCAGGTTGTCGGCCACCGGCAGGCTGTGCTTGGAGTCGGTCGTGGCCTTGTCGCGGCGCTTGTGGCGCCCCCGGATGCCGTGTTCGCGCATCAGGCGCTCCACCCGTGCCTTGCTCGCCGAGAAGCCTCGCGCGCGCAGCTCACGCACCATCCGCGGGCTGCCGTAAGCACCCTTGAGCTCGGCATGGATGGATTGGATCAGGGCCAGCAACTGCGCATCCGTCAGCCTACGGCGATCCGGTGTGCCACCACCCTGCCAGGCCCGGTAGCCGCCGACACTGACCTCCAGGACAATCACACAGCTCGTTCAGGGCGAAGCCGTTGCGGTGCGCATCGATCCAGGCGTACGTCACAGCGCATCCCGCGCGAAGTACGCCGTCGCTTTTTTAAGATGTCGACCTCGCGCTTGAGCCGCGCGTTCTCCGCGCGCAGACGCGACAGCTCCATCGCATCCGGTGTGACTTTCGCTGCGCCCGCACCGTTGAGCGTGCCGACGTCGAACCCCTTCACCCGGTTGCGCAGGGTCTACTCGACCAGACCCATCTCCTTGGCCACCGCGCTTACGCTCTTGCCGTCCTTGACCCGCTTGACCGCCTGTTCCTTGAACTCGGCGGTGTACTCTTGCTTCGGAATCTTCTGCATCATCGTCTCCAGTGTGACAGACAGTCTACGTCACCCTTGGAAGACTAAATTCCGGGGGAACCTCAAACAAGCCATTACCAAATGCCTTGGTGTGAGGCTCGCCCAGATTCGGCCCAAAAACCAACATCCGCCGAGTCAGAACGACATACCGTGCCGCCAGCGTGTCAGGCAAAGAGGCAATAGCCTTCTGTAAGGCCTCGCTGTAGTAGAGGATGCTGTAGGTCACGCGGCCAATAATAACAAATATGTTAATCCGTCACATCATGACTCGTTCGCCGATGTCGATCCAGTCCGATCAACAGCGGATAATCGGAGGTGTCGCTCACCGGCTCCAGCGGCTGCTATTTTCCCCGGAACCGTCCGAACTGCGATGCGATTCCGACAGCGCATATTTGAGTGTGTTGACTGCACCCGCGGTGTCGTCTCGCCCGACGGAGAACCTGCCCCTGGTGTCGTGATGCCGAAATGTCCCTCTGATCGCGGGAAACCGTGGTCCGTCCGCGGTTTGCATGGATCCCGCGGACCCCACGGCACCGGGCCGGACTTTCTGGAATGTCACAAGGAAAGACCTGACACCGATGCTTGCTTGCCGTAAGGCAGCTGGCGACCTGAACAGTTACGATCCGCGAACGCCAGGCCGAACGCCGCCGGAGAGCGATGCGGTTCCTCACGTCACCGCATCCTACGGCCCTGAAAGTTGCGGAAACCGTGGTCTGTCCCCGGTTTGCGCAAAGTTATGATCAGGTTGTCATTTTCCTGGTTATACCTCAGGCTCCGACCTCTTTTCGTGCGAAGGGGCAGATTGATGCTCGTTCACGGCTTTGTGCGGTTGCGTCCCAACGACAGAAGCCCTAGACTCGACCTATGCTTGTCGCATAGGTATCTGGAGATCCCATGACCGACCCTCGGCCTCCTTCATCCGCATCCGACACTCTCCAGCAACGCACCGCACGTCTATTCCGCAACGGGAGCAACCAGGCTGTTCGGTTGCCCCGCGACCTCGAGATCGATGCCGAGGAGGTGCTGATTCGCCGGGAGGGGGACAGCATCGTCCTGACGCCCAAGCCGCGCTCCTGGGATGACTATTTCGCACGAGGACGACGGCTCTCGGCGGATTTTCCGGACACCATCGACGATCCGCTTCCCCAAACCAGAGAAGCCCTCTGATGCGGTGGATGCTCGACACCAACACCTGTATCTACGCCATGAAGCACCATCCGCCGCAGGTGCAGGCTCGACTGCGACGCGTGGCGATCGGAGAGGTGGGCATCTCCGCCATCGTCTTGGCGGAGCTGCGATTCGGCGTCTGCAAGGGTCGGCAATGGGAGGACAATACGGCGGCCTTGACGGACTTCTTGGCTTACTGCCTGGTGCTGGATTGGCCGCACGAGGCAGCCAGGGTCTATGCAGAGATTCGCCATGCGTTGGAGGTGAAAGGGACACCCATCGGATCGAACGACCTCCTGATTGCTGCGCATGCCCACTATCTCGGTTGCACGCTGGTCACCAATAACCTGGGCGAATTCCAGCGGGTCGATGGATTGATGGTCGAGAACTGGATCTGAGCCCGCGTAGGGTGGAACGCGATCGCATAGGAAAAGGGCTCTGACCCCTTTCCCTGGCGCATATTTGAGTGTGTTGACTGCGCCCGCGGTGTCGTCTCGCCCGACGGAGAACCTGCCCCTGGTGTCGTGATGCCGAAATGTCCCTCTGATCGCGGGAAACCGTGGTCCGTCCGCGGTTTCGCGCCGGGGGATGAATTCGTGGGGATACCTCAGGGTCCGTCCCCGGTTTCTCACTGTCGCCTTTTCTGTCCCCTTGTTTTCCTCTGTTTCTGTCTTTCTGGTACTACAATAAGGCAAGGAAGATCGCCTTCGACCCTGCCAAGAACGCCAAGAACCGTGCCAAGCATGGCGTGTCCTTGGCATCGGCGGCGGACCTTGAATGGGATCTGCTGCTGACTCGCGAGGACACACGGGAGGCATATATCGAACTGCGTTGGATCGGCTACGCGCCCATCGGAAGGACAGTTTACTGCGTCGTCTACGCGGAAGAGGGCGATGCATACCGCATCATCAGTTTGCGCTCGGCAACACCGAGAGAGGTTCGTGACTATGCACGTCAAGTCTAAATCAGGCCGGATTTTTGACCTGCCCAGCCCGGAGGAGGAAGCGCGGATCCGGACCGGTATCGCGGCGGATCCAGACACCTATGAGCTATCTGATGAGGAGATCGCCCAGCTCCGCCCCAAGGCCGAAGTCCGCAAAGTCTCGACCCACATTCGCTTTGACGCCGACGTGCTCGAGGCCATGAAGGCGACCGGGCCAGGATGGCAGACCCGGATCAACGAGATCGTGCGCGAGTACGTCGAAGCCCATCGGTGACACTGCAACCGTGACAGCATAGACGCTTCCCGTGGGGCGTCTGCGAATCACTTGAGCCGTCTTTAAGCTTGACGGCTGCTCTGAATTGGCCGGCTTTACCCCGATCGGTCAACGGATATCCGGATAGGCCGAAGTCACGTTGAGCTTTTGGGGAAGGTCGGGGCTTGCCGCAACGTGAAAGCCAGCTCTGGAATGGTGACCCCGATCTTCGTCCGGCGGATCTGCTTTGTCGGCGCCGTGAAGGAAAATCAATCTGTCCCGAATGGTGGTGAAATCTCCGACGGGGAGGTGACATCTATCCTGACACCGGGAGCTGACTCATTCTTGCGACCAAATCAATTGACTCTGGCCCCTGTTCGCGATCGCGGGAAACCGTGATCCGTCCCCGGTTTGCTCCGCGTGTTAAGCTTTTGGCTAGCTACCTTTTAGACTGTTCGAAGGGCGTGACGATGCTGCAGACGATTGAAGTTGAGATTGACCCTGATGGCCAAATTCATCCGGTCGAGCCAGTGCCTCGCCTACCGGCCGGTCGGGCCTTGTTGACGCTGTTGCAGCCATCGACGGATGAAACGGCTTTGCTCGCGGAGGCGGCCCTTGCGGAAGATTGGCTCAAACCCGAGGAGGACGAGGCGTGGGCCTATTTGCAGCCGGACAAGTAGCGATACTCCGCTTTCCGTTCTCTGATCTGAGCAGGAGCAAGCTTCGTCCCGCACTGCTTCTGGCCGATGTGGGGCGGGGTGATTGGGTTGCCTGCCAGATCACGAGCAACCCCTATGCTGACCCAATGGCGGTAGAAATTGGTGCTGCGGATTTTGCTGGCGGTGGTCTACAGCGCACCAGTTAGGTGCGGCCCGGCAAATTGTTTACGGCCAACGAGAGTTTGTTCGTGTCCACTGCGGCCACTGTGCGAATTGAGAAATTGTTAGAGGTGCGGCGTGCGGTCATTGTGCTCCTACAAGGTGGATCGTGACGTGACGCTGGAGCGTTGCGACGCGCTCCACGCTGGAGCGTCATGGAGGCAGCGGATCTCCTGGTCGGTTACCCGCGCGACGCACCATATTTTTGCCCCGATCGGAGGCCGTGCGTCAACGCGTGCAAACCGCCGATCCGAACACCCGGCCACGCGGGTCCGAATGGGTTCTCACGGCCACCGGTTTGGAGGACGTTTCTGCGGAAGCCGTGAAATGGGAGACTCCGATCCTTGGGGTGTACGATTCCGTGGTACGTCCCCTATTTCTCGGTTTCGGTCCCCGGTTTCGCGTGCCCATTCTGCATCTGCATCGGAGATCAACGCTATGGCTCTCACCATCGTCAACGAAGAAGTCGAGCGCCTGGCGCGAGAACTGGCGAGCCAAACCGGCGAGCCGATCCCGCAGCTCATCCTCGCTGCACTGCAAGAGCGTGCCGGTCGGCTTCAGCACCAGCGCAGCGAGGTGTCCGCGATCGCTCGGATCCGACAATCCAGGGCGAGGTGTGCGCAGTTGCCCGACCTTGATCCGCGATCTGGCGAGGATATTCTGGGTTACAACGCCGATGGAGCCTTCGATCCGTGGTGATCGATAGTTCGGCCTTGGTCGCGATTCTGCTCGGTGAGCCCGAGGCCGAGCGCCTGACGACTGCCTTGGCAGCGAATCCGGTGCGCTGCATCAGCGCGCTTTCCGTCTTGGAGACGTCGATCGTGCTCTATCGACGCAAGGGCTCGGAGGCCGTCGCCGAGCTGGATGCTTTACTGGCGGATCTCGGGATCGAGATCGTGGCCTTCGACGCGATTCAGATGCGTGCGGCACGCATGGCCTACGCGCGTTTCGGCAAGGGATTGCACCCGGCTTCGCTCAACCTCGGAGACTGCTGCTCATACGCGTTGGCGAGCACCCGCAAACAGTCCTTGCTCTACAAAGGCGACGACTTCCCTCGGACCGATCTCACTGCTGCGGTAGATGTGCCGGCGCCTGACTGAGCTGCCCAGGGCGGGACCGACCCGGAATGGCTAAGTTGTTCCTGAACCGTTAATGATTTGATGCTTTTGACCAACGAGGGCCTCGCTCATCAGGCCGGCCACCCAAAACACCACTCGCTCGTGACACCCGCTCTGCGGTGTCACGCATGCCCCTGGCGCTCTGCGCCACGTGTCACGAAGGCCGGAGTTTCGAGCAAGGCCGTTGGTCTGCATGGTGTCTTCCCGGCTGCATCAGGCCGAACCCGACCTGGATGAGATGATTCTGCCCTCGGAGCACGAATGGCACTCAGTCAAGGCGAGGACCCTTATGAAACAATAGGCTGCGGTGGCCGTAGCTGCCGCTAAAAGTCGCGTAGCCGCCGTCGGAGACCTGGAAAGGCGAGAGCCATGCCGAGTTTAACAGTGCCTTGGCCGTTGGTGGATCACGTAAGCCTATGCTCTTAAAATAGATCTTCTTAACTGAGTGCCATTCTGGTCCGTCCCCGGTTTTTCCCTCCCCTGGAATGTCACAAGGAAAGACCTGACCCCGATGCCGCGCTGGGTCCGCCGACTTCAGTCGGCTCCTGGGGCGGGCGACTTGAGTCGCCCGAGTGCGCCCGGGGGGTGGACTGAAGTCCGCCTCCCCAGTTGCCGACCTGTTCTTTCTCAACGACCACGGAGCCGGCGCACCCGACCGACGCGATCGGCGCCTCGGTCGACACCGTTGGGGAAGACTTGCACAGTCTCTCAGTTTGGGTACCTGGTCCAAGAAGCTCCGCTTTTCGTGGCTAAGCGGTGTCTGTCGAGGAGCCGCCGGGGTTCGCAAAGCAGAGCTTTGCGGGCCGCATTCCCAAGCAGAGAGCTTGGGAACGAGGGGGAATCGCCGGATCCGAAGTCGGGCAATGTCTCAGTGAAAGAGGGCCTCCGGGGTGTCGGCGGTAAGGATGCGCACGGACCAGCGGCGCAGACTGTCGTTGTCGGCCGACTCGATCCGCTCGCGCAGGGACTCGGCGGAGTCGGCGCCGAATTTGCTTTCGATCAGCAAGAGCAGGATGTTGGCCTCGCCCTTCTGGACGCCAATGCGTTGGCCTTTCTCGATTCCGGCGCGCTCAACGGTGGTGACGTAGGGCATCTGTTTGCTCTCCTCGTAGGTGAATATCTCTTGGCGGAAGGTGGTTTCCAGGGTCCCGGGCAATTGGATCATCCAGTCGATGACGCGGAACAGCTCCAGGATGGTCTTGCGCGCGTAGCCGCGATCATACATCAGGCGGATGAGTCGAAACTTCCAGGCTTTGCGGCTTTCGGCATCCTTAGTGGCCTTGGCGCGGATCTGGGCCATGACGACCAGGGCAAACGGGTTGTCACTGGCTTCCAGCGCCGGCCAGCGCTCGGGGGTGTCCCAGTCGATGAGCTTGACCATCGGGAAGCGAAAGTCGACCGAACAGCCCCAGAGGTCGTCGTGATAGTGCTCGGGACGAAAGCGCGGATCGGTGTCGGCGAGCACGGCGAGGCTGGCGACGGGTACGCCGTGGGCGTCGCGGATCTTATGGTTGTAGACGAACATGCGCTCGGCGAAGGCTGTTTCGGGCTCGCCCTGCACCTCCACATGCACCAGGACCCAGGCGGGTTGACCGTCGAGACGGTGCAGGCCGACGAGCTTGTCGGCGTAGCGCCGACCGGTGTCGGCGTCGCGGACGATCCGCTGGAACTCCTTGTCGAGGAATCGGTAGCCGAGGGACCAGTCGATGTCGGCGTGGATGCGCGGAAAGAGCAGCGCAAGGAATTCCGGAAAGTAGCCCTCCAGCGCCTCTTTCCAGGGGCTGTCGTGGTCGCTGCGCGGGGTGGGCTCGACGGTGTCGGTCATGCGGGGCTCCGGTGACGGGCGATGGTCGCAGTTTAGCCCCCTGCAGGGTTTGATGAACACTCAACGTGCCCCCCGGGGCGCTTGAGGACGGATGGTCCGCATAGCAGACGGCCTTGGATATCCTTTCGTTCAGGCCTCGCGGGGTTCCCGATCGGGCACGAGATTCAGCCCGCACGCTGGGTCCGCCGACTTCAGTCGGCTTCTGAGGCGGCGACTCTAGTCGCCCGAGTGCGCCCGGGGGGTGGACTGAAGTCCGCCGCCCCAGTTGCCAACCCGTTCTTTCTCAACGACGGAGCGTGGGAGTGAGTAAGCGCCTGGGTACACCGACTTCAGTCGGCCTCTGGGGAGGCGGACTTCAGTCCGCCGCGCCGACGCACTCAGGCGACGAAAGTCGCCCATCCCCAGGTGCCGGATGAATCCGGCCGACACAAGGCGGGCGCGTTCGGCGACCGCGTCACCGCCGATGTGGTCGAACCGATGATCGAAACCCGCAAGGGCCTTGTTCATCACTTCGGCCGGCGAGCGACGGCAGGTTGCGGAAACCTTGGTCTGTCCCTGGTTTGCTTTCTTGGCCCGGCACGTCCGGCCGACCGCGGGTAGAGTTGGCCGGCACCGATCGGCTCGATCTGCCGATAGAGCCCAGAAACCGTGGTCTGTCCCAAGCCGTCCGACAAAGGTGTTGCGCCGCCTTAGAAATGGCTTCCGTTTCAATGTGCTAGCGGTGATGAGCAAGCGTAGGAAAATTTTCTCCGGCGAGAGTCTATTAATTATCTAAAAACTAGAGAGTTTTCGCCCTCTCGGTGATGAACAGCAACACCTTTGTCGGACGGCTTGGGTCTGTCCCTGGTTTTCCTGGAAACAATGGGCTGCGAGGGCCGTAGCTGCCGCTAAAAGTCGCTGAGCCGCCGTCGGAGACCTGGAAAGGCGAGAGCCATGCCGAGTTTAACGGTGCCTTGGCCGTTGGTGGATCACGTAAGCCTATGCTCTTAAAATAGATCTTCTTAACTGAGTGCCATTCTGGTCCGTCCCCGGTTTCTCCCTCCCCTGGAATGTCACAATGAAAGACCTGACCCCGGACCCGATGAAAGACCTGACCCCGGACCCGGGACCCCCGCCGACTTCAGTCGGCCCCCGGGGAGGCGGACTTCAGTCCGCCGCGCGGGCGCGCTCGGGCGACTCAAGTCGCCCGTCCCCAGATGCCGGATGAATCCGGCGTACCCGGTGCGGGCGCGCTCGGCGACCGGGTCACAGCCGATGTGGCCGAAACGATGATCGAGACCCGCAAGGGCCTTGTTCGTCACTTCGGCCAGCGAGCGACTGAAAGTTGCGGAAACCGTGGTCCGTCCCCGGATTGCTGCGGACCGACGACCCCTCGTCGCTCCGACGCGACTCCGCCAACCACCAACGGCTCGCCCCAAGCTGCCAAACGGGTTGCTTTATGACAAATTTGTCATCGCCCCAGTGACCGGCGCATCAACAACGCCGCCGCGAAACAGCGCCAGCTCCAGCATTCGCCCCGATAACGTGCCCCCGGCGCGCCAAAAAACCCGCTAAGCTATATGGTGTCTATCTTGCGAACAGAGATGTAGCGCACGAGAGCGTTAAGCCTGGAGCCAGCCGTGACACTCCGCACACCCCCACGCCGAGGTTTTACACTCATCGAGTTGATGATCGCTCTCGCAATCGTCGCCATCCTCACGGCCATCGCCTTACCTTCGTACCAATCCTACATCCAAAGCGCACGCCGCACCGATGGCCAGGCGAGTCTGCAACGGATCATGTTGGAGCAGGAGAAGTGGCGGTCCAATCATCCCACTTACACCGCCACCCTGAGCGACCTAGGGGTCACATCAAGCTCGGCAGACGGGCATTACACGCTCGCGCTCTCGGGGACCAGCGGAACAGGCTACACCGCCACCGCGACCGCGACCGGCGGTCAGGCCAATGACGCCGCCTGCGCCGACATGACCTTGGAGGTAGACGCTGCGGACGTCACGACCGGCCCCGCCGGCTGTTGGAAGCAATGAACACCCTCGCCCAAAGGGCCGGCCGCAGCCACGGCTTTACGCTCATCGAGCTGATGGTCACGATCACCGTGTCGGCGATTCTGTTGAGCCTAGCGGTACCTGGCTTCACGGAGTTCATGGACCGTTACCGTTTGGAAGGCGCCGTTCAGGGACTCTATTCGGATCTCCAGTTTGCCCGATCCGAGTCCGTTAAAAGCAACCGTAGTGTTCAGATTGCATTCACCACAGGGAACTCCTGGAGTTATACCCTCTCGTCGCTGGACGGCATTTGCGCAACCTCCGCGCTCACACCCACTGCGCTGAAGACAAGTGATTTCAACGGCTTTGCAGGCACGCAGATCGCGAACGTCAGTCTCGGATGCGGCAGCACCACCCTGGTGTTCCAACCCGTATCCAGCACTGTTCAGAATGCCTGCGCCAATGGCAGTCCGCTTCCGGCAGGCAGTAAGGTCGTCTTTCAATCCAGCCAAGGCAAACAAGCCTGCGTGCACATCAACCTCATTGGCCGAACCAAACTCTGCTCACCGGCAGGATCTACATACCTATTGGGGTTTCCGGAATGCGCCTGCTGAATCACATTCAGAGCGAGCGAGGAGAATCCCTGATCGGTCTCATGGTCGGGATCACCGTAGGTTTGATCGTTCTATCAGGCGCAATCGCCTTTTACGTGAATACCGTCTCGAGCAATCGCCAAATCATGGAGGCCCGGTTACTCAATCAGGATCTGAAGGCGACCATGGCCATGATGGTGCGCGAGGTTCGCAGGGCACAGTTCATCAATAATGCCGAGCAACATCGGTTCAAAAATCCATGCAACGATCCATTTTGCAACGACGCAAGTGACTTTTCTTTTCCAACTGCTCATCCGACACTTGCGAATGGCTACCGGATCATCGAATTCAGTTACGATAAAAATCCGGATAGTCTCCAAGATAACGATGAATGTTTCGGCTTTCGTCTGGCCACTGGAAGCAGCGTCGTTGAGATGAAAACCGATTGCACGCCAACCTGGCTTCAGCTCACCGACCCAGACACGATCCAAGTCACTGATCTCAGCTTTCTCGTCCATTGTGAGCCGTCCAGCGGCAGTGCTCTCTATAGCCGGCTCGTTGACATCTCACTGACCGGGCGCCTAACAGCAGATGCGACGCGAACCTTGACCTTGAACGAATCGGTCAAGGTGCGAAGCGACATCCTTCTTTCGGACCTCCCGAAGAACCTCCCATCGAGCTTAAGTTATTGTGTGCCATGAACAGAACAAGAAAGAGCATCGCCACAAAGAAAGCGCAATACGGTGCCGCAACCTTATTTGCTGCCGTCATGCTCGTCACGCTCGCAAGCATTGCCGGCATCTACGCCTCGCGTTCAGTCCTCTTCGAACAAAAGGACACCAACAACCAGTATTGGGCGGCGCAAGTGCATGAAGTCGCTCAATCCGGACTTGAGCACGCGGTCGCATGGTTGAAGTTCAATTATTCGCCGTCAGAATCGGGCGTCGCATGGGGGGCCGCCAGCAATAGCATATGTCCAAAGGGTACGGATCTCAGCAAGGCCCGCTGTTTCGACATGAGCAGCCAATCGAACGTGTCGGTGAGCAACTATGACCTGAAGGTTACGCTGGCGAACGATATCATACGTTCGCCAAATGTCGCGGTGATCGAGTCCGAGGCAACAAACACATCCAATAACGCCAGAGCCACGGTAACACAGAAGATCTACCTCTTCGCGCTCGGCGCAGCTGGGGGCGGAATAGATGGCCGCGGCAAGAATCCTCCCTTAGTCGTCAATGGCTGCACATCCGACATAAAAGGCAATCCCGACGCTTGCCCGCGCAACGCGACCGGGTCGCCTTGTTCGGGGACTCAATACTGCGACTGCAGCAATGGCACTTGCACAGGCGTCTGCAGCTGCACCGGTAGCTGCCCGGGATCCTGCTCCGGCAATGGAGCCTGCGCGGGTTCCGGGACCTGCGGAACCTGCAGCTGCGACGTTGGAACGGCCATGCACAGCTTACATACCCCCGATACGAATAACGACGGATCGCTATCTCAGAGCGAAATCGACGCCTGTCTGGATCCAGGTCATCTCGATAAACACAGTGGTCAGACCACCGGAACCCCGGTTCCGCCCGGGACTGCATGCAACCCGAATGCGGCTTGGAATGCGATTTTTGGCACGATGACCAGGGATCAGATCAAGAGAATCTCCGACGCTCAGGTGGCCGCCGGCCTCAATCAATCCTCCACGCCAAAGCGAAGCGTCTATTGGATCGACAGCGGGAGCAACTGGCACGACGATCTCGGGACTACATCCGAGCCAGTTATCCTTATCTTTTCCGCTACATCCTGCTCCGGCGGCTGCCCGAATGTCAACGGCAGTCCGACCATCTACGGCACGGTCTATTTTGATTCACAATGCGATAGTACAAAAATGAACGGTTGGGGTGGGGCCGAGATTCACGGATCTGTCGTCGTCGAATCCGACGTTGCACATATCACAGCGAATGGGCAGATTCATTACAACCCCAACAGTAGTGCAGCCTTCCCAAATACGCCCACGCCGGACACCGTCGCGGGCACCGGCAACGACGTCCAACGCATCAGCGGAAGCTGGATGGATTTCTGAGGCTTGATATGACGATCGCGCATGCACGAGGGTACTGGTCGAAGCGCTCGCGTGGCTTCTCACTGATCGAGGCGATGATTGCCTTTCTCATCATCGGGATCGGATTTCTGGGTGTCTCCAAGCTCCAGCTTTTCGTCTCTGGCGGCTCTGGCTCAAGCCAGCAGCGCACACAGGCACTGCACATGGCCCAAGACAAGATCGAGTGCTTCCGCGCCTGGCCAAGCAGTTGTGTTGCGAGCTACAACGACATCGCCTCCAGCAGTAGCGCGGAAGACATCGCCCCAGCCGGCAGCGGGGCAGTCTTTCATCGCTCCTGGACAGTCACTACAAACACCAATCCGACGTACAAGAATCTGACCGTCACCGTCACGTGGGACAATCGAGAGGGCACGGGGAGCGGAAACGAGACACGCGAAGTCAGTCTATTTACCAAAATTTCAGACGTTCCGACGATGGCGGTAGCTGTCACTCAGCCTCCACCTCCACCTCCACCTCCACCGGTTGAGCAATGCGAATACGTTTGCGTTTGTACCTACACCCGCCCGGATAAGGATGATCCGTGGGTGCTTAACGCAGACGGTGGCCCGTGTTGTGCCTCATCATGCAGCTCGGCTTCATGCAAGAAAAACGACAAGACCTGTAATTCTACTAACAAATGCGAGGCGCCTTGCGCCAGCTAGCACTCAGTTTGCGGGGAAGCCAGGGACGGACCACGGTTTCCCGCGATCATCGGGTCATTTCTTCCTGACGAGCCAGAGAGGGGATGGATTGACTTGTTGGCGACACTTGATCCGACATCCCGAACAGTGCGCCGCCAGGGGACGGGCCTCGGAAGGAAACCGGGGAAACCGGGGACGGACCACGTTTTCCCACGATCATCGGGCCATGGAATCGTCTCGATCGGATCCAGGATCTTCGGCGGGGTTATCGTGCCGTCTCGCTGCGCCGCTCGCGGATGGGCATCGGCGGCGGCCTGCGCCTGATTCAGGATGATCAATCGGGCAATTCGGGCGTTGACACCGATGTGCTCGGCTTCGGGGCAGTGTCCGGGCAATTTAGCTGACCCGATAGCGGCATGGCACCCTTAACGGAGCCGACGCGGCAGGGTGAACCTAGGCGTTGTGAGGGACAATAGCGATCGGGGTCCGACTCCCCGGCGCGGATGTTGTGTCATCGGCAGAACCTAACGGTTTGGGCAGAAACGTCCGCCGGGTGAGATGAGAATCCGGATCAGGGTGACTCGATGCGTGAATTCGGGCACAGGGGATAGTCTCGGCCTGAGCAAGATCCGGAGTGCCGAATTGCCGGACGCTCAGTGCTCGCACAGCCAGTCGTCCAGATCGGAGACCGAGCCAAAATCCAACAACGCCTCGGCGAGTGTTCCGAGCTGCGTGCTGTCCAGGGCCTGGATCTTTTCGACGTGCGGCGGCGTCAGCGCACCGCAGCGCCGGTTGAGCAAGCGCAGAACCAATTCGATCTGGCCTTCTTCTCTGCCTTCGCCATAAGCCTCTTGGTATGACCGAGTCTTTTTCACATCGGTGACGGGTAGGTGCAGCATGGCGCGGATCTCCTCGCGAGTCAGTTGAGGGAATTTATACACCAGAATTGTCTCGATCAGATCCAGGCGCAATCCGGGGACGGACCACGGTTTCCCGCGATCATCGGGCCATGGAATCGTCTCGGTCGGATCCTAGACCTTCAGAGAGGTCGTCCTGCCGTCTCGCTGCGCCGGCAACCGATGGGCGTCGGCGGCAGGCTGCGCCTGATTCAGGATCAGTGACCAGGTTGCCGAGCGCGACCGCCTGGGTACGCCGGATTTATCCGGCCCCCGGGGACGGGCGACTTCAGTCGCCCGAGCGCGCCCGCGCGGCGGACTGAAGTACGCCTACCGCCAGGGTCTCCCCCAGGTGCCGACTAAAGTCGGCGTACCCAGGCGTGCCGACTGAAGTCGGCGTGCCCAGGCCGATCGCCTCCCAACCCTCGGCGCCGCTGAGCACTGCGCAGACCACTGACAACAGGATCCCAGGCTGCGCGTAAACCGGGGACCGCGTAAACCGGGGACACGCGTAAACCGGGGACAGACCAGGGTTTCCCGCGATCATCGGGCCATCTGATGCTGCGAGGAAACCAGTCAACCTAGGACAGACCATGGCTGCCTGGAATCATCGGTGAATCTGCACCCGCAGGACAGCGACTGATCGGTCGGACATGTTGAACGGCCTTCGATACGATTAACGGTGCCTTCGTTTTGGGCATTGAAGGGTTTCAAAATCCGACCGCATCTATGGTTGGGGCACTTGGTCCGGGACGT
Organism: Thiocapsa sp. C2-2m; assembly: GCF_041903745.1. Lineage (NCBI taxonomy): Bacteria > Pseudomonadati > Pseudomonadota > Gammaproteobacteria > Chromatiales > Chromatiaceae > Thiocapsa > Thiocapsa sp. C2-2m. Next base: position 17,090 of record NZ_JBBWVD010000061.1, read on the forward strand.
CCGGCCGACCGCGGAAAGAGTTGGACGATACCGATCGGCTCAATCTGGCGATGTACCCCGGAAAATGTAATCTGTTGCCGGTTTTCGTTCTTGGCGCGCCTGTCGCCCTCTCACTGTGACACATTTGTCAGGATTCGCGACTCCGCTAAAGGTCTTTATTTTGATAACGTTTACGGGGCCTTGCGCCACACGGCAGAGGTGTCGAGACCGTTCGTTCTCGGGGTCGATGACGACAACGCCTTCTCGTTCATCGCTCCGACAACATCAGCAGTGACCAGGTTGCGGAGCGCGACCGCCCGGGTACGCCGACTTTAGTCGGCAACTGGGGACGGGCGACTTCAGTCGCCCGAGCGCGACCGCGCGGGGGACTGAAGTCCGCCTCACCCCAGATCTCCCCAGGTGCCGACTAAAGTCGGCGTACCCAGGCGTGCCGACTGAAGTCGGCGTACCCAGGCCCAGGGGATAGTCTCGACCTGAGCGAGATCCGGAGTGCCGAATTGCCGGACGCTCAGTGCTCGCGCAGCCAGTCGTCCAGATCGGAGACCGAGCCAAAATCCAACAACGCCTCTGCGAGTGTCCCGAGCTGCGTGCTCTCCAGGGCCTGGATCTTTTCGACCTGCGGCCGCGTCAGCGCGCCGCAGCGCCGGTTGAGCAAGCGCAGAACCAATTCGAGCTGGCCTTCTTCTCGGCCTTCGCCATAAGCCTCTTGGTATGACCGAGTCTTTTTCACATCGGTGACGGGTAGGTGCAGCATGGCGCGGATCTCCTCGCGAGTCAGTTGAGGGAATTTATACACCAGAATTGTCTCGATCAGATCCAGGGTCTCCAGCGGATCGGGCGTGCTCTCTCGCTGCGCCGCCAAGGCACGCGCCTCAACGGCGGCTTGCGCTTGGTCCAGGATGATCAACCGAGCAAGTCGGGCGTTAAAGCCGAGGTGCTCGGCACCGAGCAGGTCGCTCAGATATACGCGCCGCAACAGCCCGCAGCCGATCAGACCTTCGTACGGGGTGATGATTCCGGTGTCGGCGGGGCGGTCAGGGAAGACCACAACCGCAAGCCACGGCCGGGAGACGCGTTGTCGGTAAAGGTACAGGAAGATCGACGCCAGCCAGCGCGCATAAAAGGTTCGGCGGCATTGGAACTGAGCCTCGGCGAAGATCAGCGGGGCATCGGCGCGCTCGGTCGGCGGCAGCAAGACACCATCGAGCCGAAAGGCGGTCTGTTTCACCTCGACGGCTTTCATGCGGTAAGCCGACGCCTCGGGCACGGTCAAACCGGCCAGGTCGAAGGCCAATTCCGGGCGTTCCTGGAAGAGGCGATAAAACAGAGGGTCCGTGTGCATGGGTGCGTCGTCTGCTTCGGTCGGTTTGACACGAAGTGTACACGACTGTCGGCCCTCGCATGATGACTTCGCGGGCGCGGGTCATCCCGGCGGCGCAATCCGGGGACGGACCACGGTTTCCCGCGATCATCGGGCCATGGAATCGTCTCGGTCGGATCCCAGACCTTCAGAGGGGTTGTCCTGCCGTCTCGCTGCGCCGGCAACCGATGGGCGTCGGCGG
>NZ_JBBWVD010000062.1:0-18110 GCF_041903745.1 Thiocapsa sp. C2-2m
GCGCCGACATCGAATCAGGGATGCGCCGGCCCCAAGCAGATCGCTCGGAAGCAGGCGAGGCCGATTCGTTGTCGATCGCGATGACCGTGGTACGTCCCCGGTTTGATGAACACTCAACGTGCCGAATCGGGGCGCTTGAGGACGGATGGTCCCCGCAGCAGACGGCCTTGGACATCCTTTCGTTCAGGCCTCGTGGCGTTCCCGATCGGGCGCGAGATTCCGGCCGCACGCCGGGTCCGCCGACTTCAGTCGGCAACTGGGGCGGGCGCGGCCGCACGCCGGGTACGCCGACTTCAGTCGGCACGTGTGACGAGCGGTCCGGACGTGACGGATCGGCCCGCTCGCCCGGGCTCCGTGCCGACTGAAGTCGGCGGACCCGGAGAGCGTGCTGTTTCCGGGGACGTCGCGTTGAAATCGGCCCTGCTGGCGGTCTGCGCGGCTGAAGAGGACGACTGCAAGTCGTCTATCCCGGGGAGGTGACGATTGGCGATGATCACCGGCATCGTTCCCGGCCGGTGGTCCGGGCACGTGCAGCTCGAGGTTAAAGCACCCGTAGAGCGCGCGGCGCAGATACAGCGTCGGATGCGGCGGCATCCAGCCCAGACGCAGCCGCGCCGGCCGAAACGCCCCGGAGCGCCAATAGCGATTGCAGGAACGATCCAGCGCTGTCGTCGGACTCACCATTCGTCCTCGATCGATTACAATGCAGCCATGTACATCATCAAGCGCATGCCCGACTTCGATCGATGGCTCGACGGGCTACGCGACCATCAAACAAGGATCAGGCTGCTGCGGCGCCTGGAAAAGGCCCAGCGCGGCCTGCTCGGCGACGTCGCGGCCGTCGGCGACGGGGTTTTCGAGATGCGCGAATGTTTCGGTCCAGGTTGGCGTATGGACTCCATCCAGCGGGGCACACGCCTGATCGTCATGCTCGGCGGTGGCGACAAGAACAGCCAGGCTGCCGATATCGTGGCGGCAAAAACCTTGGCGGCCAACATAGGGGAGTGAGATCCGATGACGAAGACGATCGAAGTAGCCGATCTACCGGAATTCGACATGGCCCAGTACCTCGGCACCGCGGAGGATGTCGCCGAGTATCTGCGTCAGGTGCTCGAAGACGGCGAGCCGGGCGAGCTTGCCGCGGCGCTCGGGCACATCGCCAAAGCCCGCGGCATGACGGAAATCGCCGAAGCCTCCGGCATCAAGCGCGAAGCCCTCTACAAGGCCCTGCGCCCGAATGCCCAGCCGCGGCTGGACACCGTCCAGCGGGTCTGCAGAGCGCTCGGGGTCACGCTCACGGTGAAGGCCACCGATCCACGCGGGGCTTTACCGCACCGTTGCGAGGGGTCGCGACCCTAAACCCGACCCGGTCGACCCGACCGCCACCACCGGTGTCATGAGCGCGCTCCGGCATACCGCCATCGTGATGACTCGCTCCCACCCACACCACCCGGGAGCCGAGCCTCAAGCAACCCTCCGCAACAACCCGTCAAACGAGCCGATCGTCGGCTTCAACCCATCCCGCAACGCCACACTCGGCGCCCCCAAGCCGCGCGCGGGCCACGCCGACGTCCGGTGGCCGCTGCCCGGGATCATCCTGCGGCAATGCCTCGCCTGGCGACCGGTACCCGCATGGGTACGCCGACTTCAGTCGGCGCGTGTCACGAGCGATCCCGACGCGCCGGATCGGCCCGCTCGCCCGGGCTCCGTGCCGACTGAAGTCGGCGGACCCGGAGATCGTGCTGTGTCCGGGGGCGTCGACCACCCCGCAGACATCACCCCCGCCGAACAAACTGCGGCAGCTTGGAGAGATTCTTCCACGCCAGCGCCCCCAGCCCGCCGACCCGGTTCGCCCGCAGCGCCCGATAATCCTCCCGAGACTTCTGCAGGATCTTGCCCAGCGAGCGGTTGCTCACCCCGCCCACGCGCATGCGCACCAGCACCTCCGGCAGGTACACCACCCGTCCCGACATCTGCGTGAGCATCCGCAGCATGAGATCGTAATCCGCCGCGATGCGATAGCGGGTATCGAAGACACCGAAGCGCCCGTAGAGCGCACGGCGCAGATACAGCGTCGGATGCGGCGGCATCCAGCCCGACGCAGCCGCGCCGGACGAAACGCCCCGGAGCGCCAATAGCGGATCACCCGCCCGGTGTCCTCCCGCGCCACGTACACCAGATCACCGTAGACCGCCTCCACCGCGGGATCCGCGAAGGCCGCGGCCACCCGCGCGAGCACCTCCGCATCGGCATAGATATCGTCGGCATGCAGCAGACCCACCACCTCCCCGGTCGCCCGCGCGAGGCCCTTGTTCAACGCATCGTAAATCCCCCCGTCCGGCTCGCTCACCAGCACCGCCAGCCGGTCGCGATGGGCCTTCAGCACCTGCAGCGTCCCGTCCCGGCTCCCGCCGTCGATCAGGATGTGCTCGAGGTCCGGATAGGACTGCCCGGCAACCGAGGCCAAGCAATCGCCGACCGTCTCGACGCAGTTCCAGGTGGCCGTGATGACCGAGATCTTCATAAGCACAGACCAAACACCGAAGCCAAAAACAAAAAAACCGAGCCTAAGCCCGGTTCCGTAACCTTACGTCCCGCGCCGGCGGCGAGAGCGCCGGCAACCGGGTCAGACGAACTCACTCCCACGCGGAGAGAATGCCAATGCGCCCCCACCCATCCACATCGCGTTCTCAAAACCGCCCAAAGGTAGAGGCGACTTCAGTCGCCCAGATGTAGGGGCGAATTTATTCGCCCCTACAGTCCCCACAGATCTTCCGGGTATGCGGAGGCGGGATGACTATTCACTGAAATCGCCTAAGAACTTTCGAGCAGATGGGCGATGTTGTCCTTGGTCCCGGTGAAGAAGTTGTCCAGACAGATGACGTCGTGACCTTCGGCGAGTAGACGCTCACAGAGGTGACTGCCGAGGAAGCCAGCGCCGCCCGTAACCAAAACGCGTTTGCGCAGTGCGTACTTCATTGTGAATCATTCCCTCATGCTGCCAACATTCCAGGTCGCGCTGGCTTGCGAACCCAGGCGCCTAGAACGAGCCTCTGGATCGATTCTGGATCTCCCAGATCGAGCTTCTGAAGATGCTGGCGAGCGCCGGATGCAGGGGATCGTCTTCGCGGACGTCGGATTTCGCCTTCTCCGACAGCTCCATTGTTTTCCAGAGCAGACCGAAAGGCAGCTCCTTGTGCTGCGAGTCGATCACCGTCTCCAGCTCCTCGACAGTCGCCCGATCCAGCGGGCGCTTGCGTAGCCCCTTGGCGAGCCGTCGCTGATGAGCAAACTTGCCGAAACCCAGAAACATAGAACCCTCCTTCTCCCTCGTCATCGCGAGAACTTTAAGCTGTCAAAACGCTGCGACGTCAATTGCGTTGCCTTCACCGCTTGGCGACTCTCAGCTGAAGGATACCAAGCACATCACGTCCGAGCCCCTTTTCACAGGGCTCATCGCGACACGCAAAATCATCACCCCCAATCGAAGACCATTGTGCACTCGCCGTCCGAGATCTCGACCTCCAGGCACTGCGCCGGCGAAGAGCGGCCAAACTCCGGATGCCACTCATCGGGGACGAGCCGGGCCTGTCCCGTGGCGATGGACCAGCGGACGATCTGCCCGGCGGGCAGGAAGAGGTGGCCCTGCAGCCCTTCTCCGTCGGCCTGGATCTGCGGATGTAGATGGAAGCGAGCGGTCGCCTTGCCGTATTCGCCCTCCAGACTGTCGGTCACCGTCAGCCGATTCGGTATCGCGAAGTGCCGCCGTTGACGATGACCCGCTGGCCGAATAGGGACAGCTCGAACGATAAGGTATCGGCGTGTGCGTGGCCGGGCAGATAATCAGGCCCGATCGGCGCGACGTCCAGAAGCGCCACGGCAGAACCGGCTTCCAGATGCAATAGCCGGACTCGCGCAGCCAGCAGGTGAGGGGGACGTCGGGGTCTGGTTTGGGGTTGGAACCCGGGGCGTCAGTCAGACGCTCGGACGCCGGAGAAACTGCGCAGGTATTCGCCGTCGGTTGGGTTAGCCTAGACGGTCGCGCAGCGCACGAATCTCTTCACCGGTCAGAAGACCATCCGCCCACCGCCGCACATTTAAGGCGAATTCCGGAAACCTTCATGCCAAGGGCCTAGGTTGTGCCGAGCCGTGCGAGGCACAACCAACCGTAGGCGCAAGTTGTGCTTCCTATCGTCAGCACAACCTACGGGTATGGAAGTTTGCGGAAATCTCCTAAGATTCGGACGTAGTTCCAACGGATCTGATCGTCGAAGATCGGGGCCGCTCCGCAACACCCGCACTCATAGCCTTCCAAGCCGATGACGAGCAGTTCGGCACCATGGTGCTGGAATGTCTCGCTGTAGGTCACGCGTGTCAGCGTTCCCCGTTCACACATCGGACAAGTCTGATCTTCGTGGGACATTAGCGTTCTCGGTCAAACGCAGCGAGGATCACAACAACGCAGTCGCGATCGAAATTCAGCTTCCGCTGGTTCGGTCTCTCTGAACACGGGCTCGACGCGCCAAAGAGGCGACCGTCTCGTCCTCCCATTGCATCTGGCGCCATCGCGTGTAATCAAACCGCTCACGATTGATGAGCGCAATGAATCGTTCCGCTTCAACGAGACCTAAGCCATCCGTCAGTAACCGGATTCCGTCGGACCTTATCTCAGTATCGTTTCTCAGGATCAGCGTTCCGTAAAGCGCGAATATAGGGACGCGAACCCCTGCGCCGCGAAAAGGTATCGACGGAATCGCGTGCCGAATCAAACAACCAGACTGTTTCGCTGCGCTCGACAGCTCCAGCACCAGCGCCAAGCCGCCAACGAGTGACGGCAATTACAAAATAAGAGCCGGAATTACCGACGGCACCCTCGACGAAGTTTCCAAGCCGTCTGTAAGCGACGGCGATTACAATGATCATCCATCAAGCCTTTCGCGGACAGTTTCGACATCAATCCGTATTCGAAACCGTTGCGACGATACCCCGACACGTTTCGCGCCCGACCGTCTTCATTTCGATTCCGACTACTTCCCGAATACGGAACTACGGACCCGGACTCGCGAAGAAAAGAGCCTCTCGGTGGCACATTCGTCGTCCTCTTGCGGAACTAGGAGACATCCTCGCGGATCCGCCCCTCGTAGGGCCGCATCATGGCCTTGACCGGCATGAACAGCCAGCGGCGCTTCGGATCCCAGATTCGACCGTCGATCACCCAGAGGTGACGGTCGCATACCCCCTCCGTGCGCATCAGTCTGCCAAGTCCTTGGCGAAACTGGAAGGCGGCTCGATCACGTTCGGCATTTTTGAGCACCGCCTTGCGTGCCCGGTGCGAGGAGGATTGCTCGGTCCCGAAGGGTACACGTGGAATCACCAAATCTGTACAAAGGAGATCCTGATCCGGCGTTAGAACGGGGTTATCGAGCGCCGCCCGGGCACTCAGGTCAAGTCCGGTCCAAGCGGGGCCGGTCGCCAACCAAAGCGCCCTCTCGCCGGCTCGATAGTGACCCAAGAATTCGCCGAGCGATACCCGAAAGCCTCCTCGGCGCTGGACCACGAGCCTCCTCCCGACCACAGCCATCAGAACGTCCGCAAGGGCATCGATGGTTTCGTAGCTCGTCAAGAGGACCAGAACACCTCCGCGAGCTCGGGAATCAATCTGCTGCAACGCGCAGGCAACTTGCAGGATCCATTCACGTAAAGCCGCATCGAAGAGCTCGACGTCCGCAAAGTCCGACTCCTGCGGCGGCATAAAGGCTTGGCGCGCGGAGACGCTCGGTATATGCAAGTCCACCTGGTAGAGCCAAGCGGGAGCGATCGGCGGAAGTGCGCGAATCCGATTCCGCGGCAGGTGAGTCGTGGTCTGAATCAGTCCGTATGACCCCTCTCCCATCTCCCGAGGCAAGTACAGTGTCGCGGAGATCAGCGCTGCACGATCGATACTCGTCCAGAATTCCTCGAAAAAGAGCCGGATGCTGCGTGGACCTCCCACGATTGACGGAAACCCGCGTATCCGAGAAAGGCTGAGGGTCGCGTTGGCGCGCCCATCGAGGAGGTCGCGCACCAGCCGTGCAGCTTCCTGTGCGGCGGCGACAATCGAACCGTCGCCACGTAAATCCGCAAGCTGACCCAAAGCGCCGCGAAGCCTCCTCATGGGTACTTCGATCGCTTCCATCACATCGGGCCCGATCCCGATCGTCTCGCCCCGCATCGGAGTCAGCATCGGCACCGAGCCGATCTCTTCGATCACCGCCCGCAGCTCGGCGGCAATTTTGCGGGCCTTCAGGATCTCGCCGTGCCTTCGCCAAAGGTCCGGATTGTCCAGGCCGTGCAGGAGCGTACGCAAGGCAATCTGAGAGGAGAAAGCCGACTCGGCGATGCCGGCCAACTGGTGCGCCTCGTCGATCAGGACGACGGCATGCGCCGGCAGCATCCCGACCTGTCCTTTCGCCTTCATCCGCCGGTCCCAGACCAGCGCCGCATGCGTCGCGAAAACAACGCGCAGCCCCGCAAGCGCTCTCAACCGGACGGTCTGGTAGGCCTTTCCGCCCGCATCGTTACCCTCTAGATCCGCGTGTCTTAGCCTGATTTCGGCCAGAGGTAAGCCGGGCGCCACCTGCGCAAGATCCTCGACAAGCCAACCCAAACCGGGAGATGCTCGATGAAACACCCCGGTTGCACGCGAGCGAGACGGCGTTCCTGCCGCAATCCAGTCGCGGCCGGCAGCCCGCGCCGCAGATTCCTCGACTTCGTTGCTGGTGTCGATCCAAGCACCGAGAGCGCGTTCGCAAACAAACTGGTCAACGCCGAGAAGGAACCCTGCCGCCTTCTTGTCGGCAAACGGCAAGGCTTCGTACTCGCCCAGAAGTTGACCGAGAATCTGAATGGTCGGTGCGGCGACGATAACTCCGCGTCCCGAATAGGCGTGCGCGAGCGCCGCGATCACCCGTCCCTTGCCGAGTCCGGTACCGCCCTCGGCAAGGACCAGCGCCCCCGGCTCCTCAAGCGCGCGAGCAAGTGCGCCATGGAAGGTCGCTTGCTCCGGACGACCACGGAAGAGAATCGCCGTATCCTTGGCCCGAGGATCCACAACCCCGGGTGCGCACGCAGCCCCATCTTGCGCCCAAATCACCTGTGCCACCGTCACGGCAATCTGGTTCGTGGCGACGGCATACCGTCTCATGATCTCGGCCTCAACCATGGCCGGTATGCGTACACTGTAAGACGTAAGGGGTTCCTCGACCGGCACGGTCACGGAAGAGACGTCTTCCTGCATCGCTCGCCGGAGACGGTCCAGGATGACCCGCGAGGCATCCTGCCCGCCCACATCGAGACGGCTCGGAAGGCGAATTTCATGTATCGACATGGACGTTTATTATCAGCACTGGACCCGCGATCCATGATCTAACCACAAGCGCTCGGAATCGCCGCACGGTAAACCACGATGGAGTATGACCAGCTGATCATCAATGCCCCGGGGTTCATCGGGCATCAGGCACGAGCGGGGCTGGTCAGGCTCGCCGCGTCCAGCGGCGAGCCGCTGCCGACAACCATGCTTCACGCCTCGGAGTCCGGCCAAGCGGTTTCCGATTCACTCCCCAGCGTGCGATTCTTCGGAGACGGCCGTATGATCCGAATCATCGGCGTGGGCCGGGAAGGCATGGCCCACCTCTACCATGGAGCGCCTGCCGTGATCGGCGCGCTACGACGAGCCCTCGGCAAGATGCCTGAAACCCGTTACGCAGCCGGACGTTTCGGCGCGATCTCGCTGCCTTACGCCCAGCAATACCGTTTTGATGCGGTCGTCACGCGACTGCCAAGGCCGCTCGTCGAGGCATGCCGCGAGAGTCGCTTCGAAGAAGCGCTTCCGCTGGTAGCCGAGCGCGTCCAGACGTCACTCGCAAGGCAGTTTGCGTGGCTGTTGCCGGATGCTATTCCCCCCGACGTGCAAGCCATCGAGATCTTCCGATCGGTGGCCGTGCCGCTGAAAGCCGGTAAGTGGCGGGCCTCCCTAAGCCTCGCCTGCACGATGCACTGCCGGCTGTCCGGGCCTTGGCAGCTCGGTTCTCTGCAGTCCAGAGGCTATGGACGAATCTCCATGGTACGCACCAACGCGTCCATCGAGGCGCGTGACAACGAACGTTCGTGACCCAAGAACACCGCTATTCCCCGTCGGCGGTGGCGCGCGCGGGCCTGGGTCTAGCAACATCTCCGGGTGCCTCGCGAAACAGCGCATCCGCCTGCATGGCATGCGGGACCGCCATCCCCGCCGGTGACGCCGTCGTCGAATGGGCACCGTCGCACTCGACCTTCACCGATTGGCAATACCTGGTCCGTGACGGATACAGAGGATCGAGCGGCTGCGTCTGCCGCGACTGCGGGCCGCTACTCAAGAACAGGGTGATGCAGCGAACACAGAAATGCGTCATCAGCCGAGACGACGGTGCGTGGAGCTTGGCGAAAGATGCCAACCGCGCGTGGTTCCTGCGCACGCCTCCGAAGCCGCCGTTCGTGGCGGTCATCAGCGACGCGATGAAACAGCATCTGCTGTGGCGCGCCGCCGTGACGATCGACTCGGATCTGATCTTCGTTCAGCTCGGCCGCAGCACACTGCGCATTGACCGCGCTCGCCTGTTCGAGGCTGAAGCCTGCTGTATCCGAGCCACCGAGATCGCTTTGACGTTGGGTGTCGCTGTTCAGGCTCGCCACCCGTTCCTTGCTTTGGATCGGGCACGCTCCGACCCCGGTCACGGGGCGCTGAATCCGGCGATTGTCAGGGCCGCGGCACACTCCGGCGAGCTTGCCGATCGGCTCGACGCACTGTTACAGCTTGGGGAGGGCGAGTTGTGGGCTCTGAGCGCACTGATGAAGGCAAAGATCGAAGTCCCGCTCGCCGAGCCACTCACCTTGTAGGCACGCATCAGAATGACCGCAGACGCGTTACATACCATCCGAATCGAAGGGCTTTTTCGAACGATAACGCCCACGCACATCAGCGACGTAGCAACAAACCTGAGGTACGAACCCTCGACCGGACGTGTCTCCCGAGGTTCACGCTCCGGCTTTCCCGTAACAGGCCAGCGCACGCTGACCTACCGCATGCCCGATGGCGAAGGCGATGATCTCGGTTACATCCAGGTTCCGATCCTGCCGGCAAACGGCCTTCGCGGTCGCCTGCGTCGCGCGGGAGCCGCCGAAGTGGAAGATGCGCTCGTCGCACGGGGCCTGTATCTGACCTGGCAGGCATACCAGGCCATGCATTGCGGGGCGGTCACCGGAACCCCCGACGGCAGCGCTCCGCCCCTCGACGAGGTCAGGGCAATTCGCAATCACCTCTTCATGGGGCTGTTCGGCGGCGGCAACCGCATGACGCCGTCGAGATTGCGGGTCAGCACGGCACTTCCGGTCCTGCAAGGGCTCATCGAGCTGGGGGCAATCCCGGACGTCTATGTCGACCAGGCCATTCCCACGACCCAGTGGCGACGATTGATGGAGACGCTGCCGATCGTGCGTCGCGACGACCTCGCGCAGTATCTCGACCCACGCGCAGAGGACGTCGTAGCCGACTACGACAGCATCATGCATGAGCAATTCCTTCTGGACACTGCACGGCGTGCCGCTCGTGTTCGTGCCGCTTCCCCGTCCAATGCGGACGAGACGGTACCGGAGGATCCGCCTCGCGGTCTTCGCGCGCTATCGGCAATCCAGGTCATCACGCCGGGGACGCCGTTCTATGTCCGTTTCGACGCACGTTGCACCGAGGCGCAGGCAGGGCTGTTCGTGCACGCATTGCTGCGTACCCTGCGCCAAGAGACCAATGGCCTGGGAGGAAAATCCGCGCTCGGGTACGGACGCTTTACGCATGCACTCAGCCTCAACCTGGACGGCGAGACTGTCGATCCATTCCAGGGGCAGTTCGAAGAGACCCGTTTGCAGCTCAACAACACACTTATGGGTCGATTGGCCGACGCCTTCGAGAGCGCGCTCGAATTGATCGATCCGGTCGCTCTGGACGCACTCGTCATGGCGAAGCGCGACATAGAGGAGAAAAAAGCCGAACCACCGCCCACGAGCCGCGAACCCACGTCGACTTCAGGGGTCGCCTGATGGGTCCGTACCGTGTGACCTTCCGCCTGGCCACACCGATGCATGCCCCGGAGCAACCGATCCATTTGGATGCGATCCTCGCCTGGGCAGCAGTCGACGCCGCGCGAGGAGACCTGAACGCGCAGGATGCCCTGCCGTTGGAACGCTATGTCGTCGACGATGGCCGCTGGGTCTGGAAGGCCAGCCGCGTATTGATGAAGGTCGAGCATCGCACCGGACAGATGATGATCCGCAGCTTCGAACCCTGGCGTTGGGGCGAGGATCGAGGCCGTGCTTACATCAAGGGTCCACGTATCCTCAAGCCCGGCACAGGTCCACTCAAAGGCTACGTGCTATCCGTTCCGACCCTGCACGTCTCGACGGCGCAGGCATGGTGCATCGGAGACGCGGACGCGATCGCGACCTTGTTGAGTCGAGTCACCCATCTCGGAAAGCTGCGCCGACTCGACTTCGGGCGCATCACCGACTTCCAGGTCGCCGAGGATTGCGAGGCCCTGGAGCGATGGACTCTGAGGTCAATGCCGGATGAACGCCCCGGATATCGTCGCTGCCAGCAAACGTTGCGTCCACCTTACTTCGACCGATCGCTGCGAGAGTCCGCTTGGGAACCGCCTGCGGTGCCGACCTGATCACGGTATCGGGGAGCTCGCGCGCGTAGACGGCCACAACCGTGGGATGCCCGAGAAAGCCACCACGCCGGGATCCAACCCGATCAAGGACGCTTCAGGATCTCCCGCACGGCTTGCTCGGCGCGTTCGATGGGTACGGCGAATCCGATGCCGACATTGCCCGCGTCGGGGCCGACGAGTGCGGTGGTGATGCCGATCACCTCGCCCGCCATGTTGATCAGCGGGCCGCCGGAGTTACCCGGATTGATCGAGGCGTCGGTTTGGATCAAGGGCCCCAACCCGGCCGCCTCGCGGTGGACACGACCCACGGCACTGACGATGCCGGATGTCACGCTCTGGCCGATCCCGAAGGGGTTTCCGACAACCATCACGAAGTCGCCCACCTCGAGCCGCTCGGACGTTCCGAGACGCAGCCGCGGCGCCTCGACCGGCACGATTCGCAGCACGGCGATGTCGGCGTCCGGAGCCATCCCCACCACCTCGGCCGCATGCGCTTGACCGTCCTGAAGCGTCACCAGGATCCGGTCCGCACCGCGCGCCAAATGGGCGTTCGTCAAGACCAGGCCACGCGGTCCGTCCCAGATCACGCCGGATCCGGCCCGCTGCCGACGCAGTGTCCGTCGACCATCGGGCACCGCAACCCCGGATCGATCCAAAAAGCGGCGCAGATCCGGATCGTCCAAAACGGCATGACGCGCATCGGCGACATCCGAGACCGAGGTAATCGTCACGACGGCCGGCGTCACCTTGCGCAGCACCGGGGCCATCGAGGGATACGCGGCCAGTTGCCCCGGATGCATTCCCGGCCCCGGACTCGGGGCCATCGACTGACTGCAGCCCGCCGCCGACAAGAGGCCGGCCGTGGCCGAGATCCAGCGGATCAGGGCGCCTCTATCGCGACGCGCCACTGAAGAACCGCTTCAGCAGACCCGAGACACGACCCCCGACACCCATCGAGCGACCCATCACCTCTTCTTCGACGGCCAAGGCCGGCGGCGGAACGACCGAGAGCGGATCCGCATTCGCCAGGACCGCACTCGGACGATCGAGCACCATCCGCTCGGCCTCGTCCGCCCCGACCCACTGCTCGGCGATCCGCCGTCCGGCACTCAGCACCGGCGGACGATGACGATCGTCGTGCCCGTCGCTCGCCAGCAGATGCACCAGACCATCCGCCAGAAAGCGCTCGGACCAGCGCCTCGCAACCTTGCCGAAACGCCCGGTCAAGGCATCCGCGGTGAGCTGAATCCAAGCCCCTTCGAAGGCAGCATCGACGAACCACCCGTAATGCGCCTCGTCCAGCCAGGTGAGTCGCTCCGGATGGGTGATGATGGGGACATAGCCGGCCGCAAGCACATCGTCCAACAACTGCGCAAACCGCGCGGGCACGACGAAGTGCGGCGGCTCGAACAAGAAATAGCGCGAATCGTTGATGCTCGCCATCCGACCGCTGCGCAGCCCTTGAACCAGCTCGGGCACGATCTGGATGTCCGCTCCGTGCGTGATCCGAAGCGCCATGCCTGCCTCGCTCAAGTGACGCGACAGCTCGCCGACGCGACGGCAGATATCGCCCCGCTCGTTGGGAAAAACACCGGGATAGATGTGCGGCGTACAGACCGTGTGGGTGATTCCGTCGTCGAGGGCGATCCGCGCCATCTCGAGCGACATCCGAAGCGAGCTCGATCCGTCGTCGATCCCGGGCAGCAGGTGGCAATGTACATCGATCATAATCGGTATAGGTTGGGTCCCGCGTGTGTCTGTTCTCGAACAACATGCTGCCGATCATTCGACGCGCCAACCCCGGCACGGATTCGACAGCGGATCAATCCATGAACGGATTGCGTGGTCGGGGTACGGCCTGGACGGGATCCTCGGACTCGACCTCGCGTTCGCGCGAGTCCGCTCGACGCGATGCCAGATTGGCCTCGGCCAAGGTCACCGTACGGCGCGGGCGCTTGCGCAGGCGATCAGCCAGTTTGGGCAGCCCCGGAGGACTGAAGAAAAGCCCCGCCAACATCGCGAAGTAGGCCATATTCGCGGGATTGCGAAGGTTGTTGTCCGTCACACTGTGCGCCAGCAGCAGCAACATCGCAATCCCGGCACCGATCTGCAACGACCGATAGCGGGACCACTGCTCCGAGCTCACCAAACGCGGCCACTGCGCGAGATAGAGCACCAAAAAGACCGCCACCAGCGCGAGTCCGAGCAAGCCCATCTCGAACAGCGTCTGAAGGTAGTCGTTGTGGGCGTAATTGATGAACCAGCGCCCCAGCTCGACCGGCTGATAGAGCACGAAGACATCCGGATAGGTTCCGGGTCCACTGCCGAACGGGAGCAAACGCCCGGCCGCATCGAAGGTCGACACCGCGATCGGCCAGCGCGCATCGCCCTCCAACTCGGCCACCGAGAAGCGATCCAACACCGGCGCCAGTCCGAGAAAGATCGCCACGCCGACGCCGATCGTGACGAACTGTCCCATCAAACCAAAGGTTCCGCTCCCGCCGACGCGCCGCGAGAAGAGGATGGTGGTCAGCAAGATGCCCAGCATCGCCATCATGATCCCCGTCCGCGAGCGCGTCACGATGATCCCGATCGCAAACAGCACCGCCAGCAACAGGAAGATCAGACTGGGACGATTCGTTGAATTCAGCACCGCGGTCGCGCGCTCACGCAGCCCCACCCCGCGGCGACTCTTCTTATAGCGTCCGCCGAAATCGTACAGAAACAGCGCCAACGCGAGCGGCAGCGCCATCTCGATCATGCCGGCGAGATGGTTCCGGTTAACAAAGGTCCCCGACGCCCCGGCCCGCGCCAGAAGGTCGACGATCGCATAGGTCACGCCGCCCGCGGTCGCAAACTGAAAGAGTGCGATCAGGACCTGCGCCAGCACGACCGCAAAAAAGAAATAGACCAAACGCGTTTGCATCTGCTCGGAGAGCGCGCGGGTCGCGACATAGACCGCAACCGGCACGATCAGGATCAGCCAACTCGATTCACTGGCCAGCGGATACACCGACAAGCGCTGTGCGGCCTGCGCCTCGCCCCCGAGCAGAGACTCGGCCTGCAGATAGAGTTCTCGACCGGGCAGCCACGGCGCCAAAGCCGCCGGCAGCGGCAGCAGATACAGAAGGGGGATGCCGAACAAAAGGCACAGGAAGACGATCTCCATCCCACGCAGATGCAGGGGCTTGGACCGCCAAGCCGTGACAATCAACAAACCCAAGCCGAGCCACTGCAGCACCAGGGTCGCTGCGGGCGCATACCCCCCGCGCAACAGAGGCGCGAATGCCACCAAGAGCAGCAACCCGAGGAAGAGAAGCGTCGAACCCGTATCCTCTCCGACCGCGTGCTGGAAATCCCGAGCGACCGAGTGCCGTTGATCACTCATCCGATGCCGTCGCCGACCCTCCGGCGTTCCATCCCGATCGACGCCCGATGCTCTCTGCCGCGATGTCCCCATGACCCCATGTTCCACAATGCCACAAGCCGTACCACACGCGTGCACATCGGAGCGACCTCAGCCACTCCCGAACCACGCCCCTTAAAACCGCCGCCGACCGCAAGGTCGGCCGATCCGATCCCGGACACTGCGACGCCCCTGCCGGGAGACGCGCTCGGCAGCGCATCCTAGCATGACCTCGCCGGCTCCGAACGCACACCATGCACGAAACTACGGTGCCGTTCAGACCCCTCCCCACCGGCCCCCTCCCGCGCGGGGAGGGGAGGGCCCGATCGATTGTCTAGCCCAAAAAGAGCAGTTGGGTGATTTCCGCAAGCTTCCATACCCGTCGGTTGTGCTGACGATAGGAAGCACAATCGACGGTAGGGAAATTTTGCGGGATTCGCCTTAGGCGATTTCCGGAAACCGTTATGCCAATCTGCGCATCGGAGCGCTCCACGCCCAGGGGCCGTAGGTTGTGCCGAGCCGTGCGAGGCACAACCAACCCCCGGTGGAAGTTGTGCTTCCTAGCGTCAGCACAACCTACAGGTATGGCACTTCTCGGAAATCGCCTTAAATCCTGGCGCACGCGCAAGCGACCGACCAGAGGGTCAATAGCTCAACTCCTGGATCAGTGTCCGTCCGCCATCACGCTTGAACAACGCCCTGATCTGGCCCGTTTGGCTGCGCGCACGTCCCTCCGCGTCGCGATACACGACATCGAATCGCACCCGGATACGACAAAGATCCTTCCCGACCGACTGGGTGGATGCCCCCGCGAAGCTGATGCTGCGGCGGCTGGTACTCGAAAACCAATCGGCGTAGAGCCGCCGAATCGAGGCTCGCCCGGTGGTTTCCCGCTCCCGCGCATCGAGGGTGAAGAGATTGGCCAACCCATCCGCAGAACCGGTCTGATAAGCCTGCCGGAACCGCCCGAGCGCTTCGGACACGCCTGCACACGCATCGGTGGCAACTGGATCTGGGGTCCGAACCGTCTTCGGCGGCGGCGCCGCCTTGGCGATTGTCGGCACTGCCGGCAAAACCGCGGCACTCGCTCGATGGACGGGCGTTTCGGCAGCCGGACGCGCCGGTAGTGGCTCGGGTGCAGGTTCGGGCGAAGGCTCGGGCGAAGGCTTGGACGCAGGTTCGGGCGAAGGCTCGGACGAAGGCTTGGACGCAGGCTCGGGCGCTGGCTCGGGCGCTGGCTTGGACGCAGGCTCGGGGGCAGACTCGGGCGCTGGCTCGGGCGCAGGTTCCGACGCGAGAATGACCTTGAGAGGAGAGAGCGATGCGGCGGCCACCACCTCGGCCGCCCGCCGCGCGACGGGATCAGACGACTCCCGAGGGGCCAGAGACGGCCGGATCGGCGACGGCGGCGGCTCGACGACCTGCGCAACCCTCGCGACGATCGGCTGCGCGACGGGATCAGATGACTCCCGAGGAGCCAGAGACGGTCGGATCGGCGACGGCGGCTCGACGGCCTGCACAACCGTCGCGGCGATCGGCTGCGCGACGACCGCAGACCGAGTCCGGGGCGCCTCGTCGGCCGGATCCTGATCCAGCAATAGGATCGCCAGCAGGGCCGCACAACCGAGGACCATCGTCTGGATCAAGCGTCGCTCGATGAGCGATGCATCGCGTGGCGTTGGCGCGCCCGGATACGGTCGGGCATGCAAACCACGAGGCGGGCGTCGACCCGAATCCTCCGCGGGAGCCGTCCAAGCCGGCGGAACGGGAGACGCCCCGGCCGACGGGCGAGGCGACCGAGCACGCACCCCGCCGCCGGTCCAGGCCGCGTCGCCATCTGCATGTCGCTGCATCAACAGCCGATAGGCCCGGTTGATGCGCTCGGTGCGCCGATTCAGATCGGCCGAGCGGGCGGGATGGCGGTCCGGATGATAGACCGCGATCAAACGCCGATAGCGTTGCTTGATCACCATGGGGTCTGTCTCCCCCTTCAGCCCCAGGGTCTCCTCCGGGGTCTCCTCCGGGGCCTCCGCCGGCACGCCGAGCAACAACTCATCCAACAGACCGTAGGCCCGCTCGACCGCCTGCTCACGCGTCAGGCCAGCCTCCAGGATCGCCTCATCGAGCGGGCGCGAGGACGGCCTCGCGGGCTGGATCAACCAAGCCAGCACGGCGTCCAGATGCGCCGTCACGGGTGCCGCGCAACCGTCCTCGCAAAGACACGCGGCGATCGCCCGGGCCGCATCCTCGTTCAGCGGCATCGATGTCGAGACGGAATCGGTTTTAGACACTGTCCATTCCAGCGAACCGATGACGGTGACCCCGGCATCGGTAGTCGAAGCCCCCTCTTAAACCGCGCCCGGTACGGTATGCGATATTTTGGATGAGATCGGCCCCGGCAGACTTGGCAACCGTTAGAGCCGGCGCGGTTTAGAATATTGGCCTTGCTCGTAACTCCGTCCATCGTGGCCCGTGGCGCAGAGCGCCAGGGGCATGCGTGACACCGCAGAGCGGATGTCACGAGCGCGTGATGTTTTGGCCCGTGGCGCAGAGCGCCAGGGGCATGCGTGACACCGCAGAGCGGGTGTCACGAGCGCGTGATGTTTTGGCCCGTGGCGCAGAGCGCCAGGGGCATGCGTGACACCGCAGAGCGGGTGTCACGAGCGCGTGATGTTTTGGGTGGCCGGTCTTACGAGCGAGGCCAGAATATTAAAAAATATAAATTTTAAACCGCGTCCACCGCTTAGGTGATTTCCGGGGAAGGACCTACCGGCGTGTAGGGGCGAATTCATTCGCCCCTAGAGTCCCGACAGGTCTTCCGGGCATGCGTAATCAGGCCATCCTGGCCTGACAGAATCAGGGCTGGAAGCCCTGACTACGCAGGGACCGCAAGCAGTTGGACCAAACGATGATCAAGGCCGTGGTCGAGTTGTCGATGATGTGATTGAATCGCGACCCATGAGCATCGTCAACGCGCAAGCGGCACCCCAAGCAGAAGCGTCCCTGAAAGCGCTGCATTCGCGCGTCACGCGCTTGCTCTTCGCACCGACGCGCGATGACCAGGGTGTGTCCGCGGAGACCCTGAGCGACCTCGCCCGGCGGATCTCGGCCTGGATCGCAGACGCACGACAGATCATGACCGAGGCCAAGCCGGCGCCGTCCGCGGCCGATCCCGATGCGGAAGCCGGCCAGAACGAACAGGCCGGGTCAGCCGGTCTGCGGGAAGAATCGTCAGCGCCCGCCTTGGCGGAAGACCTCGCCCGCTGTGCCGAGCAATTGACCGATGCCGTCGACCAACTGATTCGAGACCCGTGCGCCCCGGATGCAGCCGTCGCCATCGAGCACGCCTTGACGCAGGCGCGGATGCGACTGCCGAACACAGGGGCAGCACCGGCGCCAACCGGTTCGTGGACGCGCGAGCAGGGTCGGCGGCCGGAAGATTTCCGGCCGAAGCGCACGATCACGCCTTGGGTCGCGGTCCCGCTTGTCGCGGACGACCCCGACCGAGCGGGCGGTCGCACACCAGACGACACCCGAGATCAGTTGCCCGCAACGGCACCCCGGGGTACCCCGGCCGGCCACAAACCCCGCGTCGAGGTCCACCGTCTGGATGCGAGCGAACGCGCCTGGTGGGAAAGCCGATTCTCACGCCTGCAACGGCGCGCCGATGCCGCCTGGATGCTCGGTTTGGCCATCCTGGCCGGGCTTGCCGGCCTGGCCTTCTGGGACTCGACCACGGATCGACCCCGTCTCGCCGGGGCCGATCCTCTCGGCATGGTCCCTGCGCCGGACATGGCACCGGCGGCGCCGAACCTAGCCGAAACAGCTCAGACGACGAGCACGGCGGCTCGACTCGAGCGACGCATGGCTGAAATGGAGGTGGAGATCGTGCGGCTGCGCGCCGAGGTGGAGGTCGCACTCGGAGCAAACCTGGACGTAACCGGTCAGACCCCCTCCCCCCAGCCCCC
>NZ_JBBWVD010000026.1:0-94668 GCF_041903745.1 Thiocapsa sp. C2-2m
CCGAACCCCGAACCCCGAACCCCGAAAAATAATATTTGAACATCGCTCAATTTTCGACTATATAAATAAACGACGTTCAAATAGGCCGGCAATTACGGCCTTTTCGAGGCGTCTTAATTGAACACCGTTCATATCATGGAGGTCTCTCATGTACGACGCATCTCGCCCGTTTGGAGCCATCGGCCGGACGCTCGCCGTCCTCTTGCTCACGACGTCGGTCGGTCAGGCCGCTGGGCTCTTGACCCCGAGCGACGGCTCACTGCCCGCCCTCTCGATCCGCGATCACCAGGTCGATGTCCTGGTTCAGGACGGCTATGCCGTCACGACCGTCGAGCAGGTCTTTCGCAATCCGCATGCCCGAGACCTCGAGGCGACCTACTCCTTCCCGGTGCCCGAGCAAGGCACGGTTGCGGAACTCACGGTCTGGATCGACGGCCAACCCGTGACCGGCGAGGTGCTTCCGAAGGAACACGCCGAAGAGGTCTACCAGAGCGAGCGCGCCGCCGGGCGGGACGCCGGGATCGCCGTCAAGGACGCCTATCGGACCTTCGACATCCGCGTCGCACCGGTGCGGGCCGGGCAAGACACGCGCGTTCGGTTCGTTTATCTGCAACCGATCGGCATCGATCACGGGATCGGGCGCTATGTGTATCCGCTTGAAGAGGGCGGTGTGGACGAGGCCAAGCTCGCCTTTTGGACGGCGAGCACCGAGGTACAGGATCGCTTCCGCTTCGATCTGCGCCTGCGCTCGGGCTATCCGGTCGAGGCGGTGCGGATGCCGAACGCAAGCGATGCGCGAATCGCGAAGCTCGACGCGCAGCGCTGGGATCTGCACCTGAGCAACGCCGACCTGGATGCCGTCGCCGACGGCGATTCCGACGAGCCGACCAGGTCGACGGAGTCCGGTGTCCCCGGCGCCGCGACACAACCCTATCGCCTGGACAAGGACCTGGTTGTCTACTGGCGCCTCGCGCAGGATCTGCCCGGCAGCCTCGATCTCGTGACCTACAAACCGGATCCCGCCGGTCGCGGTACCTTCCTGCTGACCATCACCCCCGGCGATGACCTTCAGCCGATCAGTCAAGGCGCGGACTGGGTCTTCGTGCTCGATCTCTCGGGCTCGATGCAGGGCAAATACGGCACCCTTGCCGAAGGCGTCAGACAGGCGCTCGGCAAGCTCCGTCCGGACGACCGTTTCCGCATCGTCACCTTCAACAACAGCGCGCGCGAGTTGACCCGCGACTATGTCCCGGCGACGGCCGAGAGCGTGCGCGAATGGGCCGATCGGGTCGCCGCCGAGCAGCCCAACGGCGGTACCGACCTCTACTCCGGCCTCAAGCTCGGCCTGGATCGGGTCGACGCGGACCGCAGCAGCGGCATCGTCCTGGTGACCGACGGTGTCGCGAACGTCGGCGAGACCGAGCAGCGTCACTTTCTCCGGCTGATCGAGCAGAAAGATGTGCGGCTCTTCACCTTCATCATGGGAAACAGCGCCAACCGGCCACTCCTGGAGGCGCTCACGCAGGCGTCCGACGGCTTCGCCCGCTCGGTCTCCAACGCCGACGACATCGTGGGCGAGATCCTCGCCGCCTCCAGCAAGCTAACCCACGCCGCCCTGCACGGCATCCGGCTCGAGATCGACGGTGTGCGGGTGACGGATCTCACCCCGACGCGCCCCGGCTCTCTCTATCGCGGCCAGCAGCTGATGTTCCTCGGCCACTACTGGGGCGACGGCGAGGCGAGCCTGACCCTGAGCGGTCGCCTCTCGGGCGCCGAGACCCAATACCTCGGGCGTTTCGCCTTCCCGGCCCAATCGACCGACAACCCCGAGCTGGAGCGCCTCTGGGCCTATGACCGAATCCGCGAGATGGAGCGCGAGATCGAGAACTTCGGCCCGGACGCCGACATGGAAGACGCCGTCCGCGACCTGGGCGTCGCCTACGGACTGGTCACCGACCGCACCAGCATGGTCGTCCTGCGCGAAGAGGTCTTCGAGCAGCTCGGCATCGAGCGCCTGAACGCGACCCGCAGCGATCTGGAGCGTGCCGCACGCGAGCAACGCACCCAACAGGCCCCGACGAGCCCGCGGGTCGACCAAGCCGAGCCCATGTTTACGGGCAATCGGGCGACCCATGCCGGGGGCGGATCCGGCGGCGGTGCAGGCGCCCTCTCCCTTTGGGAGGTCGCACTGATGCTCCTCGGTGTCGCCGCAATCCTCCTGATCCGCGCTCGAGCCGGTCGGCGCTCAGCCGCGTAGACGGAGGTGCGTAGGTCGGATCAGCGCGGCGTCACCCGGCATTCCCTGGCGCAACGTCGGGTTACGGCGCGCTTAAGCCTCGGAGGAGGTTTGGGAGCTCATTTCATGCGCGCCCAACCCGACCTACGGGGTCTTGGAGCCACTCTCATGACAACCAACATGCCCTGGACGCTCACCCTCGCCCTCGCGGCGGTCGGCCTCTATCTGCTTCTCGGTCCGGTTCCGGACGGCCTGATCCTGGACCGATCCATCCCGCTCTGGGCCGCGCCCTGGCGTCCCTTCACGGCCCATCTCGCACACAGCGACCCGGCGCATCTCCTCCTGGATGTCGCCGGTCTCCTGCTGGTCGGTTGGTTGTACGAGCCGATGCTGCGGGGCCCCATGAGCGCGTGGCTGGCGCTGGGCATGCCCTCCGTCGTCGGGGCGGTCATGCTGCTGGAGCCCGGCGTCACTGCCTATTGCGGACTCTCCGGCATCGTCAATCTGATCGTCGGCGCCGGACTGGTCGCGGCCTGGCGGACAACACCGAGCGACCCTCCCCCGATCCTCTTCGCCCTCGCCGTCTCGGCCAAGATCCTGCTGGAGTGTCTCACCGGTCAGGCGCTCTTCAGCGAGACCGCCTGGGCGCCGGTGCACAGCGCCCACGCGGCCGGTTTTCTGATCGGGATCATGTTGGAAGCGTCAAGACCCGATAAGATTGCCGGCATCGTCAATCCACAAGAGGACACCTCGATGACCTCGAGCAGCGGTCCGCGTCACGCCAAGACCGGCAAGCCCATCAACAGCGCCAAGCTCGACCGCGTGGTCTCCGACGCCCGCAAGGCCAGCGACGAGCGCGCCGCCGGCTATCGCGAGCAGGCACTGAAACTCTACGAGTGGGTCTGCGGCCGGTGCGCACGCACCTTCACCCGCGAAAACCTGCGTGAGCTGACCGTCCACCATAAGGACATGAACCACGACAACAATCCGCCCGACGGCAGCAACTGGGAGCTGCTCTGCGTCTACTGTCACGACAACGAGCACCAGAAGTACGAGGAGCACCTGGCCTCTCTAGCCGGCGGTCGAGTCCCCAAGCCGGGCGTGGTCGGAAAACAGACGACACACAACCCCTTTGAAGGGTTGGCCGATCTGCTCAAGAAAGACAGCTAAACCGCGCCAAGTGTGATCCGTTAAGCCTCGTAC
Organism: Thiocapsa sp. C2-2m; assembly: GCF_041903745.1. Classification (NCBI taxonomy): domain Bacteria; kingdom Pseudomonadati; phylum Pseudomonadota; class Gammaproteobacteria; order Chromatiales; family Chromatiaceae; genus Thiocapsa; species Thiocapsa sp. C2-2m. Next base: position 3,440 of record NZ_JBBWVD010000026.1, read on the forward strand.
AAGAGCAGGCTCACCGGAAACCAACGGGCGCGGGAGCGGGCGCGGTTTAGGTTTTTCATTGATCCAGTGAGTGAGAGTGCGCATGGAAGACGTGTTCGTCGCTCCGGCCGATGCCTCTCGTGGCGCCGAGCGCCACGGGGCATGCGTGACACCGCGGAGCGGATGTCACGAGTCCCTGATGGATTGGGTGGACGATGCTCGCTCGAAACCCCGCGCAGTCACGAGCCCGGATCGACGCCGCACGGACCTGGTGACATCTTAAAAGCCGATTACACTTGAAGAGGATCTTCAATCACCTAAACCGCATCGGCTCCGACGTGCCTGATCCGCGTCGAGCCGGCCAAAGAGCGGCGCCGGCTCATGTCACTGCAGGACACGGTTTAGGTTTAGCTACAGCCAGCGAGGTTTGCGATGGACACCCACGACTATCAACGCCTGTTGCTCGCGGTGGATTTCGAGAAGGAGAGCGAGCCGGTCGTCGCACGCGCGCAGCGGCTCACGTCATTGCTGGGTGCTCGGCTCTTTCTGCTCCACGTGGTCGAGCACGTCCCGCCGACAATGGAGTACATGCCGGTCGGTTATGCCGGTGATGTCGCTGTTCCGGAGAACCTGGACCTGGAAGAGGAGCTGCTCGCGGTCGCCCGGCGGGAGCTCGACATCTTGGGTGAACGCATGGATGTGCCCATCGCGGATCGCTTGGTGCGTGTCGGCCCAACCGGGCGGACGATCGACGAGGTTGCCGGCGAGCTCGGAATCGACCTTGTCGTGATCGGGAGCCGTGGACGGCATGGGTTTTTGGGGCTCTTCGGTTCCACTGCCCGCGCCGTTCTGCGCAACCCGACCTGCGACGTGCTGTGCGTAAAGATCGACGAGGCCGGCTAAACCGCGGCCGGGGTCCTTTGCAAGCTCCTCGAGTTCGGACCTCGGGTGAATCCAGATCCGTCGGCGCTGCCTCGGGTTAGGACCGTAGGTTGTGCCGAGCCGTGCGAGGCACAACCAACCGTCGCCGGATGTTGTGCTTCCTATCGTCAGCACAACCTACAGACGGTGCCGATCAGATCGGCATCCACGCGGCGGCTAGGGCGATGACGATGGCGGCCATCGCCCCGGCGATCAGGTCGTCGAGCATGATGCCGAGGCCGCCGGGCACCTTCCGGTCCGCCACCCGCACGGGCCAGGGTTTCCAGATATCGAAGAGCCGGAAGAGTGCAAAGCCGGCGAAAATCCAGAGCCATCCGGCCGGTGCAGCGACCATGGTCAGGAGGAAGCCGACCCATTCGTCCCAGACGATTGCGGAGGGGTCTTTGGAGTCCAGATCGCGTGCCGTGCGCTCGCAGGCCCAGATCCCGACGAGCGTGAAGAGAACCAGCAGGCCGACATAGAACGGCCAGGTCAGCGGGCTCAGGAGCAAATAGAGCGGAATCGCCGCGAGCGTGCCGACGGTTCCGGGCGCGCGCGGCGACAATCCCGAGCCGAAGCCGAAGGCGATCCAATGATGGAGTCGTCGCGGATTGAAGCCGGACGTGAAGCCACTTTGGGGCATGCCGTCAGGTGTTGTTCGAGAAGTGGTCATAACCGGCACTCGAAAGGCTTGTCGGGGTACCGTCCGGTCCCTTCAGGAACAATCCGGGCTGCGCACGGATGAGGCCGACGGCGGTCAGCGCACAGCCGAGCCCCGCCGCCATCGATGCGATCAGCGACGCCTGCTCGGGCGGCGCGCAGAAACACAGCTCGTAATCGTCGCCGCTCGACAGCGACAGCGACCAATCACCCTCGGATGCGATCCGGCTTGCCACGGCGGGAGACAGGGGCAAGGCCGTGAGATCCAGCTCAGCCCCGACATGGGATGCCGCGAGGATGTGGCCGAGGTCCCCGGCCAGACCATCGGAGAGATCGATCATGGCCGTGGCGATCCCGCGCAGGGCGCACCCGAGTGCGACGCGCGGATCCGGGCGTTCCAGTCGCGCACGCAGAGCCGGATCGATTGGACCGCCCTCGCGCATGCGCCGGAGCGCCAGCCCGGCATCGCCCAGCGTCCCGCTGACCCAAACGATGTCGCCGGGGCGAGCGCCGTCGCGCCGCACGGCCGCTCCGGAGCGCACCAGACCGTGGACCTGCACGGTCACGCTCAAGGGACCGCGCGTGGTATCGCCGCCCACCAAACGGACCCCGTAGGCTCGGGCCAGGTCGCCGAAGCCGCGGGCGAATGCCGCGAGCCAGTCGTCGTCGCGCTCGGGCAGGGTCAAGGCCAAGGTTGCCCAAGCGGGTGAGGCGCCCATCGCGGCCAGATCGCTGAGCCCGACGGCCAGGGACTTGTGTCCGAGGGCCTCGGCATCGCAGTCGTGAAAGAAGTGGACCCCGGCGACCAGTGTGTCGATGCTGACCGCCAGGCTCAGGCCGGCCGGGACCTCAAGCAAGGCACAGTCGTCGCCGACGCCGAGCAGGACGTCGGCACGGGGCGGGCCGAGATCGGCAAAGAAGCGGCCGATCAGGTCGAATTCGGATCGCGATCCTTCATCCATCGGCCATGTCCACAGATCGGGTCGGCGCAGCTTCGCCCGACTTCCCTCGGCGCAATAGCGAATGATCGTGCGGGCCCAGCCGGCGCCGTGAACAGCCCTGCGGCATCAAGCGCGCCTAGATCGGCCGACCCGACGTCGCCGCATGGGTGCGCGCGACCTTATCGAGCACACCGTTGACGTACTTATGCCCTTCGTGCGCGCCAAGCAGCTTGGTCAGCTCGACCGCCTCGTTGATGGCGACACGATCCGGAATGGAGTCGGAGAAGAGAATCTCGAAGGCACCCAGACGAAGGATCGCGAGCTCCACCGGATCGACCTGGCTGATAGGTCGGTCGAGGACTCGGTCGAGCTGCGCATCGATCTCCGTAACATGGATCGGAACGCCCGTGAGCAGTTGATCCAACAGCTCCATGTTGAAGTTGAACCGCTCCTTGGCATCGGGCGGAGCGTCGTCGTCCTCGGCCCCGTTCAGCGAGCCGGCGACGGCATCGAGCCACTCGGGGTCATCGAGGAGATGGCGCTTGATCTCCATCGGGTCTTCGCCGGTCAGCCGCCATTGATAGAGCGCCAAAGCGGCATAGCGGCGTGACTGGCTGCGGGGATTGATCGTCATCAATCGAGCTGCCGCAAGAGGTCGACCATCTCGATGGCGGACATGGCCGCCTCCGCGCCCTTGTTGCCGGCCTTGGTGCCGGCGCGCTCGATCGCCTGCTCGATGGTGTCGACGGTGAGGACGCCGAAGGCGACCGGGATGGCGTATTTGAGGCTGACCTGGGCCATGCCTTTGACGCATTCGCCGGCGACGTACTCGAAGTGTGGCGTGCCGCCGCGGATGACGGCGCCGAGCGCCAGAATGGCGTCGAAGCTGCCCTTGGCGGCGATACGCTCGATGGTCACCGGCATCTCGAAGGCGCCGGGCACGCGCACGATCGTCAGCGCATCATCCGTCGCACCGTGGCGCTTGAGCGTGTCGATGGCGCCTTTTTCGAGCGCCTCGACCACAAAACTGTTCCAGCGCGACACCACCAGGCAGAAGCGCGCATTGTCGGCGCGCATGGCGCCCTCGATCGTCTTGATACTCATCGGTTGGCTCGTCTCGATGTGAACCGCAAAGGCGCAAAACGCGCGAAGGGGGTTTCAGACCGAAGTCTCGGAAGCTCTTTTCACGGACGCGGTGATGGACCGTCGGGCGGCAACACCTCGCCATCCTTTACGACCTAGGGAACTGTTCAACATTGAGTCAGACAACGCGACGGTAGAGTACATGTGACACGCTTGTCGTTGTCCTTGTTGTCCTTGTTGTCCTTGTTGTCCTTGTTGTCCTTGTTGTCCTTGTTGTCCTTGTTGTCGTTGTCGTCCCGATTACGACAACGACAACGACAACGATTAGGCTCAGGTGGCGACACCATCTTCGTGCTTCCCGCCGGTGTATTCGACAACCTCCAGATCAAAGCCCGAGATGGCGTGCATCGCTTTGGGCGCACTCATGACGCGCATCTTGCGCACGCCGATATCCGAGAGGATCTGGGCGCCGATTCCGTAGGTCCGCAGGGCATTGCGATCCTGGCGGCGGGAGGGCACCACGTCATCCTCGTCGTGGAGCTGGAAGTCCTTCAGACGCGCCAAGAGGTCGGCGGCGCTGTCGCGGTTGCGCAGCACCACGATCACGCCCTCGCCCTCCGCCGCAACCTGTCGCATCACGTCCTGCAGCGGCCAACCGCAGGCGTTGTGACGCGTGCCGAAGAGGTCGCAGAGGGTGTTTTGCAGGTGCACCCGGACCAGGGTCGGACGCTCCGCGCTGATCTCCCCGAGGGTCAAGGCCAGATGGATCTCGTTGTCGATACTATCCCGGTAGGCCACCAGGCGGAAGATGCCGTGATCCGTACGCAGCTCGCACTCGCACTCGCGCAGGACCGCCTTCTCATGGCGAACCCGATAGTGGATGAGGTCCGCGATGGTGCCGATCTTCAGCCCGTGTGCCTCGGCGAAGGCTTCGAGATCCGGCCGGCGCGCCATCGAGCCGTCCTCGTTCAGGATCTCGACAATCACGGCGGCAGGACTGTAACCGGCAAGTCGGGCAAGGTCGCATCCGGCCTCGGTATGGCCGGCCCGCACCAACACCCCGCCGGGTTGGGCCATAAGCGGAAAGATATGTCCGGGCTGGACCAGATCCTTCGGCTGCGCGCCCGGCGCGACCGCCGCCTGGATGGTCGTGGCCCGGTCGGCCGCCGAGATACCGGTCGTGACGCCGCGGGCCGCCTCGATGGAAACGGTGAAGGCGGTCGAATGGGCGGCCTGATTGTCGCTGACCATCATGGGCAGGCGCAGGCGTTCGCAGTGCTCCTTGCTCAGGGTCAGGCAGATGAGACCGCGCCCGTATTTGGCCATGAAGTTCACGGCCTCCGGGGTCACGCGATCGGCCGCCATGAGCAGATCGCCCTCGTTCTCACGATCCTCGTCGTCCATGATCACGACCATCCGCCCCGCACGGAGTTCTTCGATGATCTCTTCGGTACTGTGGAGGCCTGAATTACCCATGACTGACACGTCGTCCGAGCGAAAAGCCGATTAGTCTAACCCTAAACGTTGGATGGGTAGAGCGCAGCGAAACCCATCCTCCCGCTCCAACGCCGAGAACAAATCGCGTCGAAACACATCACTTAAGCTCCGGCAACACCGCGTGGCTGACCCGAGATGCCGAGGTTTGGAGGATGGGTTTCGCTGCGCTCTACCCACCCTACGGCAAATGTCGGTCATCCGTCGCCGGATCTCGCAAAACCATGCTGCGCGAGAAACTCCATGGTTAATACCGGCTTCGCCGGACCGCTCTCGGCCGCGGCATCGCCCAGCAGCAGCCGCTCCAGATAGCGCGCAATCAGGTCCACCTCGAGGTTGACCCGGGTGCCGCTGCGGTAGCCGCCGATAATCGTCTCGGTCAGCGTATGGGGCACGATATTGAGCTCGAAGACGGCGCCGTCCACCTGATTGACCGTCAAGCTGGTGCCGTCGACACAGATCGAGCCCTTGGGTGCGATATAGCGCGCCAGCTCCGCCGGGGCCTGGATGCGCAGCCGCCAAGACCGCGCATCCTCGCGCTGCTCGATGATCTCCCCGACACCGTCGACATGACCGCTGACCAGGTGTCCGCCGAGCGGGGTCGCCAAGGTGAGGGCCGGCTCCAGATTGACCGGACTGCCGGGCGCGAGTGTGCCGAGCGTCGTGAGGGACAGGGTCTCGCGCGACACATCCGCAGCGAAGCCGCGCCCCGTCAACTCGACCGCCGTCAAACAGATGCCGTTGACCGCGATGCTGTCGCCGAGCGACGCGTGCGTAAGATCGAGCTTCCCGGCATCGATCGAGAGGCGCACGTCGCCGCCCCGCGGCTCAAGCCGCCCGATGCGGCCGATGGATTGGATGATTCCGGTGAACATGGGAGTGGTGTGTGGCTAGTGGCTAGTGGCTAGTGGCTAGTGGTGAGTGACGACTGGTTGATTGGTGGAAACGAATTCTTTAGCAGTGATCTAAACCGCGCCCGGTGCGGTATGCGTACTATGTGGGAGTGGATTGGCCGCGCCAGCTTCGACGACTTTCGGAGCTGGCGCGGTTTAAAGTTAAAAAATCTTAAATTTTAAACCGCGTCTCACCGAGATCGAGGGCATCTCCAAAGCCAAACGCAAAACGCAAATGACGCATGTCGCTCTGGACGCGGTTTAGCGACATGGAATCCGAAAATTGGCGCGTATTGCGTCTAACCTGCCACTCACCACTAATCACGATCACTTGGCGCGCGAGCGCTGCCGGTCGGATCCAAGCGGGCGGTGATGCGAAGATCTCGGCCGACGGCGCGCACCTCGGTGATCGCGAGCGGGATGCGATCGCGGATCCGATCGAGTCCCGGCAGTGTGAACAAACCGCGTCCGGCATCGCCCATGAGGTGCGGAGCGAGGTAGATCAGGATCTCGTCGACCAGACCTGCCGAGACCGCGGCCCCGGCGAGGGTCGGTCCGGCCTCCAGGAGCACCTCGTTGATCTCGCGGCGGCCCAGCTCCTTCAGAAGCGCGCCGAGATCGACCTGCGCCGGGTCACCGGGACAGCGATAGACCTCGGCACCTGCGCCCTTCAGCTCGGCCATCCGTACCGCGTCATCGACTGCGCCGACGATCAGGGTCATCCCGGGCAGGGTCAGGATGCGGGCGCTCGGCGGCGTGCGCCAGCGGCTGTCGACCACCACTCGCAGCGGCTGGCGGATCGCCTCGCCGGGACACATCCCGGGCAAATCCTCTGCACCGAGCCGAACATTCAGACTCGGATCGTCCGCCAACAGTGTCCCGATCCCGGTGAGGATCGCCGAGCTGCCGGCGCGGAGGCGTTGCACGTCGCGGCGTGCTGCCTTGCTCGTGATCCAGTGACTCTCGCCGCTCGCCATCGCGGTCCGTCCGTCCAGGCTCGCCGCAAGCTTGCAGCGCACATAAGGACGGCCCTGCTCCATCCGTTTGATGAAGCCCGGGTTGAGCGCACGCGCCTCGGCCTCGAGCAGGCCGGTCTCGACCGCGACACCGGCTTCGGCAAGCAGTCGCAAACCCCGCCCGGCGACCAGCGGGTTCGGGTCGACCATCGCGCAGACGACCCGTGCGACTCCGGCCTCCAGCAGCCCGTCGGTACAGGGCGGCGTGCGACCTTGATGACAACAGGGCTCCAGCGTCACATAGGCGGTCGCGCCGCGTGCGTACTCGCCTGCCTCGGTTAAGGCATGGCGCTCGGCATGCGGCTCGCCGGCGCGCCGATGCAAGCCCTCGCCGACGATCCGACCGTCTCGGACGATCAGGCAGCCAACACGCGGATTGGGGTCGGTCGTAAAACGCCCGAGCTCGGCGAGCTGAACGGCCCGTGCCATAAAGGCCCGGTCGGCGCACGCCACCGCCGCCCCTCTCGGCTCGACTTCAGGGCCCGCAATCAAGGCTTGAGCTCCAGCTCCTGAAGAAGATCCAACTGCTGGCGCTTCGCCTCGGGCGTCGGCTGCTGCTCCAGCCGCTCGATCTCCTCGCGGAAGGCGGCGACGTCCTCGAACTTGCGATACACCGAGGCGAAACGCACGTAGGCGACCTGATCGAGCTGGCGCAGCTCCTCCATCACCAGCTCGCCGATGCGCAGGGCCGGGACCTCGCTCTCCCCGCTCGACATCAGCTTGCGCTGGATCCGCCACATGGCGCTGTCGATCTCGTCGGTGCTCACCGGCCGTTTCTCAAGCGCGCGCAACATCCCGGAGCGCAGCTTGCGCCCGTCGAAGGGCGCACGGCTGCCGTCGCGCTTGACAACCCGCGGCAGATTCAGCTCGGCCGTTTCGAAGGTCGTGAAGCGCTCGTGACAGACGACGCACTTGCGCCGTCGGCGCACCTGGTCGCCCTCACCGGAAAGACGCGAGTCCACCACCTTGGTGTCCTGGGCGCCGCAAAAGGGGCAGCGCATTCAACGCTCGTAGACGGGAAAGCGTGTGCAGAGCGCCAGCACCTTGGTCTTGACCGCATCGATGGTCGCCTGATCGCCGCGCGCATCGATCAGATCGCACATCCAGCCGGCCAGATCGCGCGCCTCGTCGGTCCCGAATCCGCGCGTGGTGATGGCCGGCGTACCGACACGGATGCCGCTGGTGACGAAAGGCGATTGCGGATCGTTGGGCACCGCGTTTTTGTTGACCGTGATGTTGGCCGCGCCCAACCAGGCATCGACATCCTTGCCGGTGAGACCCTGCTCGATGAAGCTGACCAGGAAGAGATGATCGTTCGTGCCGCCCGAGACCACGTCGTAGCCGCGCGAGAGGAAGACCTCGGCCATCGTCTGGGCGTTCAACAGGACCTGCTGCTGATAGATCCTGAAGCTCGGCTCCAACGCCTCCTTGAAGGCCACCGCCTTGGCGGCGATCACATGCATGAGTGGGCCACCCTGGGTACCGGGGAAGACCAGCGAGTTGAACCTCTTCTCCAGCTCGGGGTTGGCCTTGGCCAGGATCAGGCCGCCGCGCGGTCCGCGCAGGGTCTTGTGCGTGGTCGTCGTGGTGACGTCGGCGATCTGCACCGGGCTCGGGTAGACGCCGGCAGCGACCAGACCGGCGACATGCGCCATGTCGACCATCAGGTAGGCGCCGACGGCATCGGCGATGGTCCGGAAGCGCGCCCAGTCGACGATCCGCGAGTAGGCCGAAAAGCCGGCAATGATCATCTTCGGGCGATGCTCATTGGCCAGACGCTCGACCTCGGCGTAGTCGATCTCGCCGGTCGCCGGATCCAGACCGTACTGGATCGCGTTGTAGAGCTTGCCCGAGAAGTTCGGCTTGGCACCGTGGGTCAGGTGACCGCCGTGCGCCAGGCTCATGCCGAGCACCGTGTCGCCGGGCTCGCACAGGGCCATGAAGACCGCGGCGTTGGCCTGGGAGCCGGAATGCGGCTGGACGTTGGCATAGTCGGCGCCGAACAACAGTTTGGCGCGATCGATCGCCAACTGCTCGGCCACGTCGACATACTCGCAACCGCCGTAGTAGCGCTTGCCCGGATAACCCTCGGCATACTTATTGGTCAGTACGCTGCCCTGAGCCGCCAAGACACGCGGGCTCGCGTAGTTCTCGGAGGCAATGAGCTCGACGTGCTCCTCCTGACGACGCTCCTCGTTCTGGATCGCACCCCAGAGCTCGGGATCATAGTCGCTGATCTGCATGCTTTTCTCGAACATCGTTGATTCCCCCGGCGGCGCAAAGCCGTACAGTGTATCGATTTTTCAGTCCCGCGTCGCTATCCGGTCCGCGCAGATCCGAAGAGGTGAGGGAGATCGTGAGGATTGGCAATCCCGCGGGGAGACGGGTTTGAAGGGAATCGGTCTCGCTCGGAGCGAGAACCGCCCCCGGGATCGTCGATCTCTTAAACCGCGCAGGCTCCAACGGTCGTCAAGTCTGCCGGGGCCGATCCCATCCAAAAATATCGCATATCGCGCCGGGCGCGGTTTAAACCGAATCGAGCGAGACGCGGTTTAGTCGGCCCCCACGTCACCCGGAAAAAAGTCGGCAGCCAGGATGTCCTCAAGCACGTACGGACAGTGCTCGGGAAACTGCCGGCGATCGATCCCGGTTTCGTCCTCGGCCTTCAGCTTGGCTTTGTCGTAGGCCGCTTGCAGCTTTTCGATCAGGAAGGGACGCAGGCTAGGACTGTCTTCCAGCAACTCGGAAATATCCATGCGCTGCGCGAGGATCGTCGTACGCCAGCTGCGCGAACGCTTCGGCGCTTGGTAGTGCCATTTAAGGAGATGCATCAGGAGAACAGCCAGGCGGCTCAGCAGCTCGCGTTTTTCGCTCTTCGCCATGGCCTCGAGCTCCTCTGCGATGTGTTCGACGTCGATCCGATCGAGTTGACCGCGACGCATCATGGCCACGTTGTCGGTCAGCCAGCCGTAGAAGTCTTGGTCGTAGCTTTGAGGTGTACTCACGTGGACGTCCTCAGATGGTGTCCCGGGCGGGGATGATCTCCGCCCGGGATCGTCGACTTGCGGTCGACCCGCTGGCCGTCAGGCCAGCGCAAGAGGTCGACTGCAAGTCGACGATCCCGGGGGGTGTCGACATTACCGATCGAGAACGGTGAAACCCGTACCGGTCGAGATGTCATGACTATAGTTTCGGGAAGCGACGGCGGCAAATCCGACCGGCCCGGGCAGGAATCCCGAACGCCCTTCAGGCTGGACCGAACGATGCCCGGCATGCGAGATTTCGACAACCTAGCGCGACGAGATCGAGGCACTGCTGCTCGACAGCCCGAGCTTGCACCCATCCTTGGACGTAGCGCTTGCGATGATCTACCCAAAAGCTGTCCGTGACGCCTCTCGTGAATCGGGTCTGCCCGAGATGGCTTTCCCGGACACCTCTCCCTACGGGCTCGATGAGATCCTTGCATCCGGCTTTTTGCCCGAGAGCGACCGACGTTGAACCGCGTCCAGAGCGAGATGCTCACGTTCGAGTGAGCTTGACGTTTGGTGCATCCGCGACCCTTAGCGGTGACGCGGTTTAAATTTTATCATTTTTAGTATCTTAAACCGCGCCGGCTCCGACAGTCGTCGGAGCCGGCGCGGTCAAACCAATCCAACAAACTACGCATATCGCACCTGGCGCGGTTTAATCCGACGCAGGCGCTTCGCGGTGTAGAATTGCGCCCCGATCAGACCGACATGGCCATCATTGACATGTCGACAGCACACCGCCGGGGCCGCAGACGATGACCGAAACCATCCACAACGTCGATCACGCCGAGATCAGCAAGTTCGAGGAGCTGGCCTCGCGCTGGTGGGATCCGCACAGCGAGTTCAAGGCGCTGCACGAGATCAATCCGCTGCGCCTCGGCTATATCGAGCGCGCCGCGGGAGGGCTTGCGGGCAAGCGCGTCCTCGACGTGGGCTGCGGCGGCGGCATCCTCTCCGAGTCCATGGCGCTGCGCGGTGCAGAGGTAACGGGGATCGACATGGGCGCCATGCCGCTGCGCGTCGCCGAGATTCACACCCTCGAAACGGGCGTGGAGGTCAGCTACCGGCTCGTACCGGTCGAGGTGCTCGCGTCGGAGCAGCCGGACAGCTTCGATCTGGTCACCTGCATGGAGATGCTCGAGCACGTGCCGAGCCCGGCCTCGATCGTCGATGCCTGCGCGCGTCTGGTGCGGCCGGGCGGGACGGTGGTCTTCTCGACGCTCAACCGCAATCCCAAGTCCTATCTCTTCGCCATCCTCGGCGCCGAGTACGTGATGGGTCTTCTACCCAAAGGCACGCACGACTACGCACGCTTCATCCGCCCCTCCGAGCTGCACGCCTGGATCCGCCCGACCGATCTGCGCACCACCGACATGACGGGCATGACCTACAACCCGCTGACCCGGACCTATCGGCTCGACCCCGACGATCTGGACGTCAACTATCTCGTGACCTGCGTGCGCGATTCCGATTGATGCAGGGCTCTCAGGCGGCGACCGAGTGGGCCTTCCCGAATCCCGCTACCCCGCCCGGCTCGTCCGCGTATTACAGCGTGCGTTTTGCACCGCTTGGACTGCGCGATGATCTAGCCGCGCTGCTCGGCTGGCGACATTCGGTGCGATCGGTCGTCGATGAGGTTTCGGACCGGGGCGTGGCGGCACGCAAGCTCGAATGGTGGAGCGACGAGCTCGAGCGCATCTTCGCCGGCACGGGTCGGCATCCGCTGGGGGCACCGCTCGGTCGGCTGATCGCCCGGGCTAAGCTGCCGCGACAACCCTTCATCGAGATCGTCCTGGGGACGGAAGCGATCCTGGCCGATCGGCGCGCGCAGGACGTCGCCGCACTCGTGACCCTGGCCGACCTGGATCTCGGCGCCCTCTTCGAGCTGTTCGCCCGCGCCTACGGCGAGACTACACCGCCCGGCTTGGCTGCTGCCCGACGCGCCGGGAGCCACTGCGGTATGGTCGAGCTCGTCCGGGACAGCGGTCGCCTGCTGCGGCAGGACAGGTGCGGCTTCCTGCCCGAGGAGCGACTCAAGCAGCGAGGCATCGGGCATAGAGATCGGGAGCCGGCCGAGATCCGCAAGCACTTGGCCCCGCTACTCGCCGATCTCGCCGAGGACCTGAATCGCCATCGCGCCGACCTGAGCCACGACCTTCCCGGGTTGCCCACCGTCATCCGGATCCGCGTCCGCCTCGCGGATCGCCTTCTCGCCGAGATCGCGGCCAGCGACTTCGACGTCGCCGATCAGCGGATCGCCCTGACCCCGATCCGCAAGCTTTGGAACGCCTGGCGCGAGAGTCGACGCGGGGCACTCGGCTAAACCGCGCCCGGCGCGGTATGCGATGTTTTTGGATGGGATCGGCCCCGGCAGACGTGACGACCGTTGGAGTCGGCGCGGTTTAAGAGATTAAAAGATATATCCTTTTAAACCGCGTCTTCGTTAAGGGGCGTGGATGCACCGAACGTCGAGCTCACTCGACAATACGCATATGGCTCTGGACGCGGTTTAATCCTCAATGCCGCCTCCCGCAATCGCGGCAATAATTCCGAATCGTTACGACCGAACAAGAGGCATTTCAAACAATGGACCAAGGACAAACCGACGCCGATCGACTGGACGGCCGCGTCATCGTGGTGACTGGCGCCGCCGAGGGGATCGGACGCGCCGTCGCGCTCGCCTGCGCCGCCGCCGGGGCGACCGTCGTTCTGTCGCAATCCAACGAGTCGGACCTGACCGACGTCTATGACATCATCGAGGCGGACGGCGGGCCTGAGCCGGCGATCCTGCCGCTGAACCCGGAGACCGCGACCGAGGACGATTTCCTCGCCGCCGCCAACGTCCTCGGCGATACCTTCGGTCGTCTCGACGGACTGGCCCATTGCGCCTCCTACGCACCCTTCCTCAGCCGCATCGACGACTATGACGCAAGCGAATGGGATCGCGTCATCCGCATCAATCTCACCACACCATTTCTCCTGACGCAGGTCTGCATGCCCTTGCTGCGGGCCTCCGAAGACGCCTCGGTGATCTTCACCTCCGACCGCGTCGGTCGTCAGGGGCTGGCCTACTGGGGCGCCTATGCCGCGGCCAAGTTCGGCATCGAAGGGCTCATGCAGGTCCTTTCCGCGGAGATGCGCGAGAACGGCAAAATCCGGGTCAACAGCATCGATCCGGGCATCGTGCGGACCGCCTTGCGCGCCCGTCTTTATCCAGGCGAGAACGCGCTGAACAACCCCTTGCCCGAGACCATCGCCGGCGTCTACGTCCGCCTGCTCGGCTCGGCCGGACGGGGAACCAACGGCGCGGCGCTGCAGGCGCAAGGCCCGGCTTGATCGCCCGAGCCGGAACACAGCCGATGCGTCAGCCATGACCCCCGACCTCGATCAGGCACTCGACCAGGGGCTCGAGCGCCTGAGAACCGCGGGGCTCTACCGGCGCCGTCGAGTGCAGCACCGCCCGCAGCAGCCGGAGGCCATCGTGGACGGCCGCCCCATGCTGAGCTTCTGCAGCAACGACTACCTGGGGCTCGCCAATCACCCCGAGGTGATCGCGGCATTGAGACGAGGCGCGGAGCGTTGGGGCGTCGGCAGCGGCGCCGCCCATCTGGTCAACGGGCACAGCGCTGCCCATCATGCCTTGGAGGAGGAGCTGGCCGACTTCACCGGTCGACCCCGCGCGCTCCTCTTCTCGACCGGCTACATGGCGAACCTGGGCGTCATCTCGGCGCTGACCGGCCGCGGCGACACACTCTGGCAGGACCGGCTCAATCACGCCTCGCTGCTCGACGGCACACTCCTCTCACGCGCGACGCTGCGCCGTTATCCGCATGCCGATGCCGCCGAGCTCGAGCGTCTGATCGGCGACCAGAACCCCCGTATGATCGCCAGCGACGGCGTCTTCAGCATGGATGGCGACCTCGCTCCCTTGCCTGCACTCGCACTGACCGCGCGCCGTGCGGGCGCCTGGCTCCTGGTCGACGATGCCCACGGGCTCGGCGTGCTCGGCCGCGAAGGGCGCGGGACGCTCGATCATTTTCGGCTCGACGCCGAGCAGGTGCCGATCCTGATGGGCACACTGGGCAAGGCATTCGGCACCTTCGGCGCCTTCGTGGCCGGCTCGGATGCCCTGATCGAGACCCTGATCCAGCGTGCGCGAAGCTACATCTACACCACGGCAACACCCCCGGCCATCGCCGAGGCGACACGCACGAGCCTCGCCCTCGCCCGTCAGGAGGACTGGCGACGCGAGCACCTGCAGGCCCTGATCTCCCGATTCCGGACCGGTGCGAACCAGCTCGATCTGCCGCTGTCCGAATCGCCGACGCCCATCCAGCCGCTGATCGCGGGGAGCAGCCATCAGGCGCTGGCCTGGACGGCGGAGCTGGAGACCCGCGGGATCCTCGTCGGCGCCATCCGCCCGCCCACCGTGCCCGAGGGCAGCGCACGCCTGCGGGTCTGTCTGTCGGCCGCTCATACCGGTACCATGGTCGATCGCCTGCTCGACGCACTGGCGGCCCTGCGGCGCGAGGGGTGGGTAGTGGGTAGTTGAGAGTGGGGAGTGGGTAGTGGAGAGTGGTTAGGCGATTTCCGGAAGACTCCATGCCGTTGTGCTGACTATAGGAAGCACAACATCCACTATCCACTATCCACTATCCACTATCCACTATCCACTATCCACTATCCACTACCCACTATCCACGATCCGCTCACGACCAAGCACCGAATGACCGACGCGACTCACGCACAGCACGCCGACCGCCACCTGGTTCTGCTCCACGGCTGGGGAATGAACAGCGCCGTCTGGGACGGTTTCGCCGGCGATCTCCCGGCCGGCGTCATCCCCTGCCCCATCGATCTGCCCGGCCACGGCGATCGCGCCTTCTCGCCGCGACTCGGCGACCTCTGGTCGTGGGCCGACGCCTGCCTGGAGGCCGCCCCGGAACGCGCGATCTGGCTCGGCTGGTCGCTCGGCGCACTGGTCGCACTGGCGGCCGCGGTGCGTGCGCCCAAACGGGTCGAAGGCTTGATCCTTATGACCGGCACACCGCGTTTCGTGCGCGCGGCGGACTGGACGCCGGCCATGCTGCCCGAGACGCTCGAGCAGTTCCACGCTGGTCTGCTCGCCGATTCGGCCGAGACACTCGCGCGCTTCCTCGCGCTCCAGGTGCGCGGCAGCGACGACGCGCGCGAGACCCTGCGGGGCCTGCGCCGGCGCATCGCCGAGCGGCCGCAGCCGGACTCGGATGCGCTCTCGATCGGCCTGGACATCCTGCGCGACGAAGACATGCGCGGCCGGCTCCCGGACATCCGCTGTCCGACACTCTGGATTTTCGGCACCCATGACGCCCTCGTACCACCGGCCGTGGCCGAGCGTGTCGAGATCCTGATGCCGGGCGCGGCCACAGCCATCATCCAGGGTGCCGCACACGCGCCGCACCTTTCACACCCCGGTCGCACCCGCGAGACCGTTCGAGCCTACCTGAGCCGAATCGAGGGTCCGGCGACGCTTCCGGGCGAAGGCCGGGCCACACCATGAGCCCGATCGACGATTGGATCGATAAAGCCCGGGCCCGGCGCAATTTCGAGCAGGCCGCCAAGCGCTACGACAGTGTCGCCGTACTCCAGCGCGAGATCGCCGACCGGCTGCTGGAACGGCTCGATTACGTGCGTCTCGAGCCCAAGCGCCTGCTCGACCTCGGGGCCGGTACGGGCTATGCCGTCGAGGCGCTACATCGGCGTTACCGCACGGCGCGGGTTATCGCACTGGACTTCGCATACGGCATGCTGTTGCAGGCGCGCCGGCGCGGTGGCTGGCTCAGGCGGCCGCTGTGCGTTTGTGCGGATGCCGAAGCGCTCCCGCTGGCCGACGGCGCGGTCGATCTCATCGTCTCGAACGCCACCTTTCAGTGGTGCAACGATCTCGATCGCACCTTCGCCGAGTGCCTGCGTGTCCTGCGTCCGGGCGGCCTCCTGATGTTCAGCACCTTCGGACCCGATACCTTGAAGGAGCTGCGCCAAGCCTGGGCGCGCGTCGATGGCGCCTCGCACGTGAGTCCCTTCCTCGACATGCACGACGTCGGCGATGCCTTGGTGCGCGCCCGCTTCGCAGACCCGGTGATGGACACCGAGCGAATGACCCTGACCTACTCCGCCGTCCGCGAGTTGATGCATGACCTCAGAATCCTGGGTGCGGGCAACGCAACCGCCGATCGCCCGCGCGGTCTCACCGGGCGTGCCCGGCTCGCGGCCTTGGTCGCGGCCTACGAAATCCACCGCAACGACGGTCGACTCCCGGCCAGCTACGAGGTCGTCTACGGCCACGCATGGGTACCGCAGCAGAAACCCGCGCAGGGCGGCATCGCCGTCCCCATAAGCGCGATCGGACGCCGCAATCGCGCGACCGCGCCCGCGGATCGCGCCGTCGAGACCGGTGGCTGACCCCACCTAAACCGCGTCCGGAGCGAGATGCTGACTTTCGAGCGAGCTCGACGCTTGGTGGGTACCTAAACTAAACCGCGCCCGGTGCGGTATGCGTCATTTGTTGGAGTGGATCGGCCGCGCCGGCTCCAGCGGTCATGACGTCTGCCGCGGCCGATCCCATCCAACAACATCGCATATCGCGCTGGGCGCGGTTTAAGGGAGGATCGCATCGCCATGCACGGACTCTTCGTGACAGGAACGGATACCGGCTGCGGCAAGACCGAGATCAGTCTCGGGCTGATGGCCGCGCTGCAGGCGACGGGGCAAAGCGTGCTCGGGATGAAGCCGGTCGCCTCCGGTTGCGCCGGCGGCCCCGACGGGTTGCGCAACGATGATGCCGTAAGATTGCGCGCTCAGGGCAGCTCCGAGGCGCCCTATGGCGTGGTCAACCCCTATGCCTTCGAGCCCGCCATCGCGCCGCACATCGCCGCCGGCCAGGCCGGGGTCGAGATCGGCCTGCCGACCATCGAGCAGGCGTATCGAGCGCTCGCGGGCGAGGCCGATCAGGTCGTCGTCGAGGGCGTCGGCGGCTGGCGCGTACCCTTGGGGCCGCAGCTTTTCCTCAGCGACATCCCCAAGGCGCTGGGGCTGCCGGTCATCCTGGTGGTCGGTTTGAGACTCGGATGTATCAACCACACGCTGCTGACGGTCGAGAGCATTCAGTGCACAGGCGGTGTCCTGGTCGGCTGGGTCGGCAATCAGGTCGACCCGACGATGCTGTCTCGCGACGCCAACCTCGCCACCCTCGCGGCCCTGATCGACGCGCCCTGTCTTGGCGTCCTGCCCTGGCTCGAAGAGCCGACCCCGAGCGAGCTGGCCGGATACCTCCATCCCGAGCTGATCGATCTGCAGCCGCGGCATTCCGCCAAGCTCGCCACGACCCAGACTCGGAAAGGAGCTCGGACCGGAAAGCGTCGCGCGTAGACGGGCGTTGTCAGCTATTCTTGGTTCTCGGCACCTCAGGTGCTCCTCACCCACATTGGATCCGGAATGATCGCCCTTTCGATGCCGTCTCAAAGCCGCAATCGCCCCCCGTCGAAGCCCCTTGCCATGGTCACGTTTGGACTCATGCTCGTTTTCGTTGCCGTCCTGGCCGCGCCGACGGCGCTGGCGGACCCGGTGGCCCAAGTCCGGGCCCTTCCCCAGGCAAGCCTGCTGCTTCAGGAGAACGGCCGTGACCTGATCGCGACCCGCGCCGAGACACCGCGCATCCCGGCCTCGACCATGAAGGTGCTGACCGCGTTCGCCGCGCTCGAGACCTGGGGACGCGACCATCGCTTCGAGACCGACTTCTACACCGACGACGCCGGCTGGCTCTGGGTCAGAGGATATGCCGACCCCTATCTGGTCTCGGAGGAGCTCGACAAGGTCGTGAGCGCACTTGCAGCCAAGGGCCCGCGCCGGATCACCGGCATCGGTCTCGACGACAGCTTCTTCAGCCCGGATGTCGAGATCGCCGGACGCTCCTCGACCGACAACCCCTACGACGCGCCCGTGACCGCCTTGGCGGCCAACTTCAACACCCTGAACCTGATTCGTACCGGCGACAGCATCAAGAGCGCCGAGCCGCAGACCCCGCTGACCGACTCGGCTCGACGCTTCGGCATGGCCGGGGCGGCCGGCAAGCAGCGTGTGAATCTTCGCGAGCGCGACAAGGCGCTACGCTATTTCGGCGAGCTGCTCGCCGCCAAGCTCGAAGGCGCCGGCATCCAGGTCGGCGAGCCGCAACGCATCGCGCCCATGCCGCGCGACGCCAGGCGCATCTACCGCCACGCCAACAGCCGCACCCTCGCCGAGATGGCGTCGCCGATGCTCAAATATTCAAACAATTTCATCGCCAATGCGCTCTTCCTGCGGCTGGCCGATCCGCAGGGCACCGGGCAGGTCACCATGACCGGCGCGAAACGCGCCATGACAGACTTCTCGCGCAAGCGCTTCGCATGGCGCGATTTCACGATCGACGACGGCGCCGGTCTCTCGCGTGCCAATCGGCTCAGCGCCCGGCAGCTCGTGGAGCTGCTCGACGCCTTCGAACCCTATCGGGATTTGATGCCGCAGCAAGACGGTAACCCCGCCGTGCGTGCCAAGACCGGCACCTTGCGCGGCGTCAGCACCTATGCCGGCTATGTCCGCCGCGGCGCGAGCTGGGAACCCTTCGCCCTGATGATCAACGAGCCGGTCGACGGCGCCATCAGACAACGCGTCGCCAGCAGCTTGGCACGCTGACCGCCCAACTCATCCCCTCGACCATCGGGAGCTCGCCGTGGATTGTTCGACAGCTGCGACTGCGCCCCGGCGCAGAACGGGTTCGCTCGCGGCCTCGGCGTTCATCGTGCTGCTCGCGACGGGCTGTGCGGTCATGCCCGATGCCGACCGCGAGACGGGCCTGCCGGCCGATATCGCAGGCGCCCCGGTCCTCGGCGCCGCCTCCGGCTTCCCGTCGCTCGCGCCCCTGATGCGCCGGGTGACCCCTGCAGTGGTGAACATCTCGGTCAAGTCCGAGGTACCGATGGAGGACCATCCCTTCCTGCGCGATCCGGAGTTTCGCGCCTTCCTCGATCGATTCGGTTTGCCCGCACCCGAGGAAGGGGAGATTGAACAACGCCAGAGCGTAGGCTCGGGGATCATCGTCGATGCCGCCCGCGGCTATGTGATGACGAACGATCATCTGCTGCGCAACGCGACCGAGATTCAAGTCACGCTCAAGGACAGGCGCAGCTTCCGCGCGCGGCGATTGGGCTCGGACGCCGCCTCGGACGTCGCCATCCTCGAGATTCCGCCGGTAGACGTGCGCCCGCTCAAGCTCGGCGACTCCAATCGACTGGAGGTCGGCGACTTCGTCATCGCCATCGGCAATCCGTTCGGCTTGGGCCAGACCGTCACCTCCGGCATCGTGAGCGCCGTCGGGCGCAGCGGGATCGCCGGCAACCGGCTCGGCGAGCTGATCCAGACCGACGCTTCCATCAATCCTGGCAACTCGGGCGGCCCTTTGATCAACCTCGGCGGCGAGGTCATCGGCATCAACACCGCCCTCATCGGCCCGAGCGGAGGCAACGTCGGGATCGGTTTCGCGGTGCCGAGCAATCGCGCCAGGGTGGCCTTGGACAAGGTGATGCGCGGGCGATGACCCTGCGACTGTGCGGTTCAACGCGTCGGCCTTGCGCATCAACCCGGCCACGTCGCTGATCGGAGCGGCAGGGAGAAGCGCAGCGCAGTCCACCAGCGCCGGCAACCTCACCCTGATCGGCGCCGCAAGCAACATCATCATCGTCCAAGCCGCCGAGCGTCGCGGGGCGCACCTCGGGTTCTGGGTCTTCTTTGCCGTCGGGGCACCGCTCACGCTATTGAATTTGGCGGTGTACTGGGCCTGGCTCGGGATGATCCTGATCGGGCGAGGGCTGCTGGGCGGACGCTTGGGTAATTTCCGGAAAATTCGCTCCACGTAGGTTGTGCCGACGATAGGAAGCACGACCTGCGGCACTACCACGCTTGCCGGCATGCACAGTCGAGATGCTCGTTCCCGAAAAGCGCCTTCGTCCCTGACAGCTCAAGCCTTGAACAAACCGTCGCAGAGTTTTTCGTTGTCGTTGTCGTTGTCGTGCGGAATCCGATTACGATTACGACAACGACAACGACGACAAGGACTCGCAGATCTTTCGACCACGCTTCTTGGTTCCGGCTCTGCCGCCTTAGCGCTCAGTCTCCACCCTCGCCGTAATAGTTGCCGATATAATTCTCGAACTTGGTGTACTTGCCGAGAAAGGTCAGCCGAGTCGTCCCGATGGGCCCGTTGCGCTGTTTGGCGATGATGATCTCGGCGACACCCTTGTCCTTCGTGTCCTCGTGATAGACCTCATCGCGATAGATGAAGACGATGAGGTCTGCATCCTGCTCGATTGCGCCCGACTCGCGCAGGTCCGACATCACGGGCCGCTTGTTCGGCCGCTGCTCGAGGCTGCGGTTGAGCTGCGAAAGTGCGATGATCGGGACGTTGAGCTCCTTGGCGAGTGCCTTGAGCGAGCGGGAAATCGCGGAGATCTCGGTCGCCCGATTCTCGCCGACACCGGGGGCCTGCATGAGCTGGATGTAGTCCAGAACGATCAGGCCCAGATCGTCCTGATCGCGTTTGAGACGTCGCGCACGCGCCCGGACCTCGGTCGGCGAGAGGGCGGGCGTGTCGTCGATGAACATGGATGCGCCGGCGAGGATGTTGACCGCCGATGTCAGGCGTGGCCACTCGTCGTCCTCCAGCCGCCCGGTCCTAACACGGTGCTGATCGATGCGCCCGAGCGAGGACATCATGCGCATGGCCAGCGAGTCGCCGGGCATCTCCATGCTGAAGACCGCCACCGGGCGCCTGGATTGGATGGCCACATGCTCGGCCATGTTCATGGCAAAGCTCGTTTTTCCCATGGATGGGCGCCCCGCCACGATGATGAGGTCGGCGGGCTGCAGCCCCGAGGTCATCAGGTCGAAGTCGGTGAAGCCGGTCGCCAGACCCGTGATGGGCTCGTCGCGCTGATAGAGTGCGTCGATCCGCTCGACCGCACGGCCGAGCAGGGTCTTGATCGGCTGGAACCCGCCGCCGCCGCGCGCCTCCTGCTCGGCGATCTCGAAAACGCGTCGCTCGGCCGCATCGAGCAGCTCGGCCGCATCGCGCCCCATGGGGTTGTAGCCGCTGTCGGCGATGTCCGTACCTGCGGCAATCATCTGGCGCAGCACCGAGGTCTGGCGGACGATCTTGGCGTAGGCCTTGATGTTGGCCGCGCTCGGGGTCTCTTTGGCGATGGTCCCGAGATACGGAAGCCCGCCCGCGCCTTCGAGCTGCTCGGTACGCTCGAGCGTCTCGGCGAGGGTCACCAGATCGAAGGGTTGGTCCTCCGCGGCCAGTTTGGCGATCGCGCGAAAGATGAGTCGGTGCTCGCGTCGATAGAGGTCACGCTCGGTGACCATATCGGCGATGCGGTCCCAGGTGCTGTTGTCCAGCATGAGACCACCGAGCAAGGATTGCTCGGCATGGATGTTGTGCGGCGGGATGCGGAGCTCGTCGAAGTCCGTGCCCGGGAGGCCTTGGGAGTCCGAGTCGAACATAGATCACCCCCGGCCCGAATGACTCACGCAAAGGCGTGGGTTTCGCCAGACCTTCGAGTCGAGTCGCGTGACGTGCCCGGTGGGTCCGAGTGAGGCTCGCTGTGAATCCGGCGGACATGCGCCGCCGGACCATAAGGATACAGGCGCTATCAGTTCTCGGGAACCACGTCAACCTTGATGGTGCCATCCACCTCGGGGTGCAGGTGCAGGGTCACCTCGTACTCGCCGGCAGCGCGAAACGGCCCGCCCGAGAGCTTGATCTCCTGCTTCGTCAGCGTGAACCCGGCGGCGGTCACCGCATCGGCGATGTCGCCGGTGCCGACCGAGCCGAACAGCCGTCCCTGCTCGCCGGCACGGCGAGCAATCGTGACGCTTATCCCTGCGAGACGATCACGACGGGCACGGGCCTCGGCCAATTGCTCCTCTGCGACCTGCTCAAGCTCGGCGCGCCGAGCCTCGAAGGCTTCGAGGTTGGCGTCGGTCGCCGACACGGCAAATCCGGACGGGATCAAATAATTTCGGCCATAGCCCGAACGGACACTGACCTTGTCGCCGAGCGCACCGAGGCGACCGACATTCTTCAGCAGGATAACTTCCACGTATGTATTCCTCTCAAAAGTTCTTCGAGATCAGGGTAATGCACCCTCGATCCTCGGGTGATCCTCCGGAACGGGCGGCGCATGCTCCGGAAACTGATCCATTCCGTCAAGATCTGTCGGTCAAAGGGTTTCGGTCAATCCGCGCGGGTCAGGTCGCCGGTCCGCTTGAGCCGGGACTCGGCGGCCGTGCCGATGGAGATACTCGGGACCGGATATCGGCCCAAATATCCACCAAACCGACACAGGCGATCAGGAGCAGGGCCTGCGGCATGAAAAACACCACCAAGACATAAAGTCCGATCAACCACGCCTGACGTGCCTGCTTAAGCGCACGCACCTGATGGGCCACCGCGAGCCCCTGAAACACGAGCAGGACACCCGGCACCAACAATAGATTTGCCGTGAGGCTCGCGCCGTCGCCGAAGGGAAGAAGCGCCAAGAGCAACAGAACGAGGATCCCGAACGCACGGCCCAGCCGCAGCTCCCGAAACTCCTCTCCGAACCCGCCGGGGTTATAAAGCATCGCCTGCCACCAGCGAGCAATAAAGAGCCCGAACAGCAACTGCGCGACCAAGGCCGCGGCAAATGCACCGGTCATCCAATCCGCAAGCTCGGCGAACACGACCGCACTCGCCGCGTCGTCCAGCACGCCGTCCTTCACCAGCGCATCCCGGAACGGCTCCAGGATCGTCAGCCAGGTCGCGCTCGGGTCGCCCATCAGGCCATAGGCCGAAAGCATCAGCAGTATGCCCAAGGCTCCTGCCACCTGAAGCGTCAGCGCGAAAGAGCGGCTGTATCGCAGCAGCAGCGCCAAGGCCAGAATCGGCACCCAGAGCATCAGCAATACCCCGAGCGCGGGCAAAGGCGAGCCTAGGGCCAACCAGGCGATGGCACCCATCCCGAGGGTCGCCACCGCGCTCACGAGCAGTCCGTAGACAGGACCGCCGCGCAGGGCCACCAAACCGATCGAACCGGCGCTGAGCAGTCCCAACGGCGGAATTAGGATCGACAACAGAGCCGTAACGGCGGCGACCAGGGCCGCCTGCGACGGGCCGCGCATCACGAAGGCCGCAATCGCCTTCATGTCGGCGTCTCAGTGGCCGTCGGTATAGGGGAGCAGCGCCAGATAGCGGGCGCGCTTGACCGCTTGGGCCAATTGACGCTGATACTTAGCCGACGTCCCGGTGATCCGGCTCGGGACGATCTTGCCGGACTCGCTGACGTAGGCCTTCAGCAGGTTGAGATCTTTGTAATCGATCTCGGTGATACCTTCGGCAGTAAAGCGGCAGTAGCGCTTACGACGGAAAAAACGTGAGTTGTTGGATTCCATGGCTGGCTTCTCGTCTTAGTCGCTCTGGGAGTCGCTATCGGGGTTGCTGCTTCGACCCGAATCATCCCGGCGGCTGCTGCCCTCGGGTGCATCCGAGCGCTCGCGCTCCTCGCCGGTCCTCACCAATGGAGAGGGCTCCGTCACGGCATCTTCGCGGCGAACGATAAGATTGCGCAGGACCGCGTCGTTGAAACGGAAGGCGCTCTCGAGCTCGTCGATGGCCTCTTGATCGCACTCGACGTTCATGAGGACATAGTGCGCCTTGTGCACCTTGTTGATCGGGTACGCCAGCGGGCGACGCCCCCAATCCTCCAAGCGGTGGACGACGCCGCCCCGCCTTTGCAGATTCGTCTGGTAGCGCTCGATCATGCTCGCCACCTGCTCACTCTGGCTCGGATGAACCATGAAGACTACTTCGTAATGTCGCATTGAAGCTCCTTTCGGATTGACAGCCTCCCGCGGCGGTAAGATGGCCGAAACGGTGAGACAAGGAGTTCCCCGGAACCCGGAGAATCGAGCATTATACGGAGTCCGGTCGCTAGGTCAAAGCTTTGCAGGCGACGATCCGAGACTTGCCCCGGCGCCTAAGCCTTCGTTGCGCTCACGCGACGGCGCCGAGCTCCGACTCGATGAGGCCTTTCAGGTTGCGGGTCACGCGCTCGGCACCATCTTGTGCAGCAACGCGAATCAGCTTCTCGAAGGGGCGAAGCGCCAAATTGAGCTGTGCGAGCTCGAAGATAAAGGTGAGATGAGTATGCTCGCCGAGGAGTTCGAACCGATACTCGATGACGTAGGGGTCGGTCGTCCCCTTGAAGGAAACTCGCCGGCCCGGCTCGAGCGCGACGACACGGAACCGACTGTCGGTGCGGCGCCCTTGGTCGACACGAATCTGTCGGCCGATCCAACCGACCCGAATTGGACCTTGGGTCACCGCCTGAAGACTCTGTACCTCGGGCGACCAGCGCGGGTAGTTGCGCAGGAAGTCCTCCACCACGAAGCCGTAGACCTGCGCAGGAGGAAGACGAATCAGTGTCTGTACTTGGGTTTTGACCATGGATGATACCGACCCCCGAGGCGCGCTGTTGACCAGGCAAGCAGGACCGAACATGGATCTTGGCAGAGAATGGGGCCTTGCGGAACCGGCCCAAGACCGAGAGTTATCGAGGACGCGCGATTGAATCTTCCCTCGAGAGACCGAAACCGCGCGCTCGACGGCATACGCGGTCTCGCAATCCTCTGGGTCTTCGCCTTTCACGCAAACGCCCTGTTGGTCGGGGTAACCGCCGAAGCACCCACGGGCTGGGGCCAATCACTGGCCGAGAAGGGTATGCTCGGCGTGCAGCTCTTCTTCGTGTTGAGCGGATTTTTGCTCGCTCGTCCCTGGATGACGGCCGCCGCGGCCGGCGCAGCCTACCCGTCGATCGGACACTTCTTCGCGCGCCGAGCATGGCGGATCCTCCCAACCTACTGGCTGCATCTCGCCCTCTTGTTCGGACTCGTCCTTCCGATCCTGCGCGGCGGCTACGCGATCCTGGGTACCGACATCGGACTGACCAACCTCTGGCTGCACATCTCCTTACTGCACTTTCTGCATCCCGGAAGCTCCAGCTCGCTCGGACTCAACATGGCCCTGTGGAGCCTGAGTATCGAAGCCCAATTCTATCTGCTCTTGCCATTGTTGGCCCCCTTGTTCATCCGAAACCGGGTCCTGATCGCACTCCCGGCGGCCCTGGTGATCGCGCTTGTGTGGAAGACCTACGCGCCGGGCCTGCTGATGGAGTGGGTTTACCTGAACGTCTCCCCGTCGCGATTGGTCTTCTTCGATCCGGTTTCCGGGCACGCCGGCCCCTTCCCGCCCGCAATGATGCGATTCTTTCTGGAGCGCCAACTGCCGGGCGAGCTGATCGCCTTTGCACTTGGGATGGCGGCGGCCAACCTCTTCACGCGACTGCGCTCGTGCGAGCCGGCCCCGCAACCGCTGCGCGCCATCGACATGACCGCACTCGCCTTCCTGGTGCTTGCGACGCCGACGCTGATCCATCTCTCGTTCAGCGAGATCTTGACCGGGGTCGGGTGGCGACTCCTCGGCATGCCGCTCTTCCTCGTCGGCTGCACGCTGCTCGTCCTCGCCGCCGCGCTTCAGACCCCGTTGATCGGCCGGATCTTCGCAAGTGCGGTCCTGGTACCGATCGGCATCATCAGCTACAGCCTCTTTCTGTGGCATGAGCCCGTGCTGCGGCTCGTCGCGACGGGCCGGCTGCTCCCGAACGCGTGCGACGGCGCGCCCTGCCGCATCGCACTCGCACTTGGACTCGCGCTGCTCGTCGCAGCTGCTTCATACATCCTGACCGAGCGACGACGGTCACCTCGGGTGTAGGGGGTTCCGTCATCCGTTGCAGCGCTAAACCGCGTCCGGAGCGAGATGCGTCGTTTTCATTTTGCGTTTGGCTTCGGAGATGTCCTCGACCCCGGTGAGACGCGGTTTAGAATTTAATATTTTTTAAGACTTTAAACCGCGCCAGCTCCGACAGTCGTCGGGGCTGGCGCGGCCAAGCCATTCCAACAAATGACGCATATCGCACCGGGCGCGGTTTAATCAGGCAACCCGACGCAGTTGGGCGAGGTGGGTTGTCGTGAGCAGCCGCAGCGGGATCGTGTCGTCAGCCGGACAGCCATTCTCCGCCAACATTTCCGGAACCCGGACCTGCAACAGCGTCATCATGGCTTCCAGGGTGGACGCCTCGCCGACCAGTCCGGGGACATTGCTGTTCTCGATGTACCAGACGCCGGCCTCGGCATCCCATTCGACGCAGATTTCGTAGTGCATGGCGGTGTTCCCGATGTGCAGTGTTGACGTGAAAGGATCGAGGCGTCCCGAGCCGCGACCTAGTCCCCCAGCAACAATCGCTTGGCCTCGTTGATCTTCGCGGCCAGATAATCCGACCCGCCGCGATCGGGATGCAGACGCTGCATGAGCCGCCGATGGGCCGTGCGGATGGCATCGGCATCGGCGCCCGGCTCCAACCCGAGGATTGCCCAGGCATCAGTCTTGGTCAGACGCTCGCCGTGCGCCGGCGCGCGACCGGTACGGCCGCTTCCCTCGTCGCTTGCACGCCAGTCGGGCTCGCGCTCGCGGTCGAGATAGGCCTCGAGCACCGCAGCCGACTGGGCATCGGCATCGCGGTAAAACTCGAGGATGCGGATCAGCTCGTCGAGCGTGAGCTCCGAGAGGCGGCGATCCTTAAAGGGACCGTCGCGGACCTGGCCGTCCATCGTGCCGGTCGCATGATCAAGGGTCATCTCGAGGAATTTCGTCCGAATGCTCGAGGCCTGAGCGCCGCTGCCGGCGCCGGCGCCGGCGGGTCCTGCCAAGCCACCCAGACCGAGACTACGCAGCATCTGCTGGATGGCGGGGAAAAGCCGCACGACGGCGGCCGCGCGCAGCAGCAGCGGAATCGCCGCGCCGACGGCTGCGAAGATGGGACTCAGCCGCCCGGTCGCCGCGGCCAGGACCAAGACGCCGATGACGCCCCAGAATGCGGCCTTGCGCAGCACCTGACTGACCCGATGTGCCGGGGTCGCGCGAAACCAGTAGAGAAACCACAGAACTGCGCCAAGGATTCCGAGCAGGATCAGCAAACGCGCCATGCGAACCTCAGGTCCCTTTCTTGGTCATTTGGTGGGTCAATTGAAGGACGGCCCCGCCGTGGGTCTCGCCGTAGTGCGTCAGCGCCGCCCGACCGCCCGCGGCATAGACGGCCACCGCAGCAAGCAGATCGTGCAGCATCCGGGGGCTGCTCGCGTCGAACGGACACCAGGCACCGCCGCTCAAGCGAGCAATCTCGCGGAAACTGCGCTCGGTCGCCGGGTCGCGCCCTTCCTGGAAGACGAACGCCGGTACGCCTGACAGCCCGAGACGCCCGGCCAGGTCGGCGAGACGATCGCGGCTCTCCTCCATGCAGTCGCCGACGAAGACCAGGGCATCGACACGCCCTGTCTTGGCCTCGTCCAGTGCATGCTCCAGGACTCGGCCGATCTGGGTCAGACCGGCCTCGCAGAAGACCCCGTTCATGCGTTTGAGCAGCGCAGCCGAATCCTGGAGCCACGGCGAGGCGGAGAAATCCCGGAAGCCGCGATAGTAGCAAAGCTGAACCTCGAGTCCGCCCAAGTCGCGCGTCTCGATGAACATGCCGGACTGGATCTGCGCTGCACGATCCCAGGTCGGCTCGCGGCTCGCCGTCGCATCCATCGCGAAGATGAGCCGCCCACGTGCCCCGGGCGGGCCGACGCGAGGTGTCGCGGCGACCTGGCGCAGGAAGGCGCTCACATCGGTCGCGGTGGCGGGTGATTCGAGATCGGTTCGTTTCGAGGTCATCTCAGATCGGTTCCATCGTCATGGCCGCGGCAACATCGGCTCGAGGGCCGCGGATCCGGTGGGTTCGACCGGCGCAAAGGGCAAGCATTCCCGCAGCGGAGACCGGCACCTGCGTCCTGCCGCCTGCCGCTGGTTTTCATCGATGAGATCGCGATGCCATGATCGGTATCCGAAGAAATGCCGGCATCGTCGGTCTCGATCAAGCGCTCCGGGTCAGATCGGGGCCTCGACGGCCGTGGCTTGCGCCGTATCGAGCGGCTCCGGTGGGTCATCGGCCCGCGGTGCGGTCTCGAAAAAGGCCCTCACATCCTCGATCGAGCGCGTCCGGGCCATCGCCGGCAGGCTCTCCAGGAAACGATGCCCGTAGGAGCGCCCGAGCAGACGCGGGTCGCAGACCACCAGCACGCCGCGATCCTCGCCGTCGCGGATCAGGCGTCCGGCACCCTGCTTGAGGGCGATGACGGCCTGCGGGAGTTGATGGTCGTTGAAGGGATTACCGCCGCGCCGACGCACGGCGTCGATCCGCGCAGCCAGGACCGGATCGCCCGGGGAGGCGAAGGGCAAACGGTCGATGAGCACGCAGGAGAGGGCTTCGCCGCGGACGTCGACGCCTTCCCAAAAGCTGGAGGTGCCCAAGAGGACGGCGTTGCCGAGTGCTCGGAAACGCTCGACCAGATCGGCGCGCGGTGCGGTGCCTTGGACCAGTATGGGGTAAGGGATGCGGCCTTCCAGGCCCTCGGCCGTCTCGCGCAATGCGCGATAGCTGGTGAACAGCAGGAAGGCACGCCCGCGGCTGTAGCCGATGACCTCGCGGGCCAACTCGAGCAGATGCCTGTTGTACGCGGGCTCGGACGGCTGCGGCAGGCCACGCGGGACGAACCAGAGCGCCTGGCTCGCATAGTCGAAAGGGCTGTCCCAACGCTCGGTTTGCGCCTTCTCGATCCCGAGCTGGCGGGAGAAATGATCGAAGCGCTCGCCCACGGCCAGTGTCGCGGAGGTAAACACCCAGGCGGTTTGGGGCCGCCCCATCTGGGCACGGAAGGGCTCGGCCAC
Organism: Thiocapsa sp. C2-2m; assembly: GCF_041903745.1. Classification (NCBI taxonomy): domain Bacteria; kingdom Pseudomonadati; phylum Pseudomonadota; class Gammaproteobacteria; order Chromatiales; family Chromatiaceae; genus Thiocapsa; species Thiocapsa sp. C2-2m. Next base: position 32,387 of record NZ_JBBWVD010000026.1, read on the forward strand.
CTCGAGCGGTGTCTCGTGCAGCCGAAACCCGCGTCCCTGGGTCTCGAACCAGCGCACGGCCTCGGGCGGCTCGACCGATGTCAGACGTTGCAAGGCGTCGCCGAGATCCTCGGCCCGTCCCAGGCAGGCATCCAGACCCTTGCCGCGACCTTCGACCGCCTTCAGGCCCTCGGTCACGGATGCCAGACGCCGCACGAGGGTTTCCAGCGCCTTCAAGGCCTTCGGCACGCCTGCAAGCTCGTTCCAAGGCCCGCGGCGGTCGATCTCGCCAAGGCCCAGGCGCAGATCCTGAACCGCTCGACGCAGCGCCGAGAGGCGCTTGGGCAGCTCGGGCATATCCCCGGCCTCGCGCCGATACTCGAGCTCGCTGTCCCGGACCAGATCGAGCAGTTGCCGACCACTGACCCGAACACCGAAGAAGCTGGTTGCCGTCTCCGGCAACTGATGGGCCTCGTCGAGCACGAAGCAGTCCGCACCCGGCAGGATCTCACCGAAGCCCTCGTCCTTCAATGCCAGGTCGGCACAGAAGAGGTGGTGATTCACGACCACCAGATCCGCGGCCTGGGCCTCGCGACGCGCAGCGACCAGATGGCAGCCCTGCCAGTCCGGGCAGTCCTGTCCGAGACAGTTGTCGCTGGTCGAGGTCACGCTCGGCCAGATCTGGGCATCCTCCGGGATCCCCATCTCGGCGATGTCGCCGCGCGTCGTCGACTTCGACCACTCCTGAACCTGCTTCAGACCGCTGCGCGACTCCGGGTCGAGGTGCGTGATGTCGTCGATCGCGAGCTTCAGACGATGGCGGCAGAGATAGTTGGCGCGACCCTTCAGCAAGGCGGCCCGCACCGCAACGCCGAGCGCGGCCCGCACCAGCGGCAGATCCCGATGAAAGAGCTGGTCCTGCAGGTTGCGCGTCCCGGTCGAGATCAGGACCTTGCGCCCGGAGAGGATGGCCGGCACCAGATACGCGAAGGTCTTGCCTGTGCCGGTGCCGGCCTCGCAGATGAGTGTGCCGCCCTCCTCCATGAGCGCGGCGATCCGCTCGGCCATCGCCTGTTGTTGCGCCCGATGGGCGAAACCCGGAAGGCGCTCGGAGAGCCGGCCGTTCGGGCCGAAGATGTCGCCGAGATCGGCCATGACGGGGCGTGGTGTCCTGAGTGCGCCGCTGTCGGCGCGCTCAGTTCCCGCTCGCCCGTTTCTCCGCCTCGGTCGCGCCGGCGATATCCCCCGCGCGACGCTTGGATTCGGCGATGACCCGCCAGTTGTCCTGTTTGACGTTCGGTGTGTCGCCCGCGAGATCGTTCGAGCGGGAGGCGAGATTGCCGGCTTGCGCGGCCTGGCCTTGCTCGAGACGGACCCGGGCGAGACGGTTCCAGAGGTAGGCCTCGCGCGGGGCGATCCGCAAGGACCGCTCGAGCGAGGCCGCGGCACCCGCGTAGTCACCCGACTGGCGCTGCTGCTCGGCTTGCCGAGCCAAGGCGTCGGCTGCCGGCGGCAGACCGGGCGCGGCCAACGGCGGTGCCGGCGGGACCGCAGCGACCTGCACCGGTGGAGCCGGCGGCGGCGCAGCCGCGGGCGCCGGAGGTTTCGGTGCAGGAGGGGCCGCGGCCTGCGGAGGCTTGGGCTCGGGTTGGGGCGGCGTCTGCGCGACCTTTGGCGCCGGCGCCGCGGGCGCCGGAGGATTCGCGGCAGCAGCGGGGGGCGCCGGCGGGGTGACCTTCGCCTGAGTCGTCGGCTGGGCCGGCGCCGGTTTAGCGGTAGGCGAAGGCGCGGCCTTCGCCGGCGTCTGAGAAACGCTCGGTCCAGCGGGCACAGCCTTTGCCGGAGTTGCCGCTGCCGGTGCCGCCTTCGGCGCAGCCCCTTGGGCCGCAGCCGCGGCGACAGCCGGCACCGGGGCCGGGGCCGGCTCGGGGGCAGGCTCGGGCTCGGCTGCCGGATCCCGATAGGCAAAGACCCGGGTCTGCTGCTTCTTCGGCGCTGCCGGTTGCTCCGGCTCGGGCTTCGCGACCGGCTCGGCCTTCGCGACGACAGGCTCGCGGGGCGTGGCCTGCAGCACCGGCGCCGGGCCGCCTTCACGCTGCCCGGTCGCGCAGGCCGTCAGCATGAGCCCGGCAATCAAGATGGTTGGCACTCTAGTCATCAGTTGTAGAAGTCACCCATAAAAAGATTCTTGCTGGACGACGCCTTGGGCGCCGCTGTGGTCTCGGGGACAGGTTCCGACTCGGCAGCAGACTGCTCGCCGGCCTGCGCCAAATCCTGCGTGTTGCCGCTCGCCGGCGCAGGCTTCTTTCCGCTGCCGCCACCGCTGCGTGCGGTCGGTGCCGTGCCGGCGATGTAGGGTGCCTCGCCATTACCGGCCACCACCACACCGTCCGGCGGGACATCCGACAGCGGCTCGTTGGGGATGGCCAGCATGAAATCCCCCCAGACGCGCAGTGCGCCGGCGCCTCCGGCGAGCCCCATCGGCTGATAATCATCGCGACCGACCCAGACGACGGCCACCTTGTCGCCGCTGAATCCGGCAAACCAACTGTCGCGCATCTCGTCCGTGGTGCCGGTCTTGCCCGCCATCGTCATCCCTTTCGGCAGCTTCTCGCCGAGCCAGCGAGCGGTTCCGTGCGTCACCACACGTTGCATCGCCCATGTCGTCAGATACGCGGCACGCGGATCCACGACCGCCTCGACGGCCAGCGGATACCGGTTGAGCGGCCGCCCGTTGGGATCCATCACCTCGCGAATCGCCCGCAGCGGCGCCCGGTAGCCCCCGGCGGCGATCGTCTGGTAAACCTGCGCAACCTCCAAGGGCGACAAGGAGACCGCACCGAGCAGCATCGCGGGCACCTTGCTGATCCGCCGCTGCGCACCGAGCCGATAGAGCGTCTCTGTCACCTCGGTGATGCCGACGCTCAGCCCGAGATGGACCGTCGCCAGATTGAGCGAGCTGCTGAGCGCACGATGCAGCGGTACGGCTCCGTTGACCCGGCGGTCGTAGTTCTTGGGTGCCCAGATCTTGTCACCGACCCGCATGCTGACCGGCGTGTCCTGCAGGCTGGTGGTCAAGGAATAGCGCTCGGGCTTGGACAAGGCGGCCAGATAGACGGCGGGCTTGACCAGCGAGCCGATGGAGCGCACCGAGTCGAGTGCGCGATTGAACCCGGCATAACCGGCCTCGCGACCGCCCGCGAGCGCGAGCACCTCGCCCTGAGCAACCGAGGTCACCACCGCCGCGGATTCGAGCGAGCCGGCCTTCATCTTGCGCGATTTCTCCAACTCGGAAAGCCGCGACGGCAGGGCCTTCTCGACCTCGGACTGCACCAGCGGATCCAGCGTCGTGAAGATGTTCAAGCCCTCGGATCGAAGATCCTCCTCGCGGTAATCGCGCTGGAGCTGGCGGCGAACCAGGGAGATAAAGTCGGGGTAGTTCCCGACCGGCCGACCGCCGCCCTCGGCAATCCCGAGCGGGGCGCCCTTGGCCGCCTCGGCGTCGGCCGGACTGATGACGCCGTCGCGCGCCATCAGGTCCAGCACGAGGTCGCGCCGCTTGAGCGCGGCCTCGGAACGACGCCGCGGATCCAGACTCGACGGCGCTTGGACCATACCGACCAGGAGCGCCGTTTCCGGGATGCCGAGCTCTTCGAGCGGCATGTTGAAGAAGAAGCTGCTCGCCAGACCGAAGCCGTGGATCGCGCGGCTGCCGTCTTGGCCCAGATAGATCTCGTTGGCGTAGGCCTCGAGGATCTCGTCCTTGCTGAAGCGCCGCTCAAGCAGCAAGGCCATCAGGGCCTCGTTGATCTTGCGCTCGAAGGTCCGATCCGCGGTGAGATAGAAGTTCTTGACCAACTGCTGGGTCAGCGTGCTCGCGCCCTCGACCACGCCCCCGGCCCGCAGGTTGCTGAAGGAGGCACGCACGATCCCGCGCGGATCCACGCCGATATGCCGATAGAAGCTGCGGTCTTCCACCGCGATCAGCGCGCGAATCAAGAGATCGGGGATCTCCTTGCGACGCACCAGGACGCGGTCCTCGTTGTGAGTCGGATAGATGCTGGCGATCAACATCGGATCCAGGCGCACCAATGCCGGGGCCGGACCGCCGGTCGCGTCGTCCATCTCGGAGACGCGTCCCTCGGCAAGGCCGACCTTCAGGGCGTACGCGGGCTCTTCGCCATCCCAGAACCGGAAGGAGCGTGTCCGGATCAGGAAGCGCTCGCCGTCGCGGCTGTAGCTGCCGGGCACATCCGGGGCGGCGGTCCGGCGATAGTTCAGACGGTCCAGCTCGGCTTGGAGCTGGTCACCGAGCAACGGCCGATCCGCATACAGCTCCAAGGGACGCGCGAAGACCCTGGCGGGCAGCGCCCAGCGTTGCCCCTCGAATTTCCCGCGCACGACGCGGTCGAGATGGATGCTGTAGAGGGTGCCGGCAAGACCGACGCCGACCAGAATCAGCAGGACCCAGCGGAACAGAAATCCGCCGATCCCGCGGCGTCGACGCACGGGGGCGCGACCTGGACGTCGTGCCACGTCAGCCCCCCCGCTCGAAGCAGGAAATCAAGCTGGGACCCAAGTCGGCATCGATCAAGTCAACCGCGCGACGCGGCGCCGTGCTCATCGGCAAGGGATGGATGGAGAGAATGCCGAAATACATCGGATGGGCGATCCTTTCTTGCAAGTTTCAGGTGCTTATGGTCCCACTTGCTGCATGCGGATACAACCGGAGGGGATCGGCGGAGCGGTCTCGGCACGCTGCGCGAGCGGCTCTCGAACCGTTCCGCAGCGGACGCCGTCGATCAGGTTTTGATCCCGACCCCGCGACGCAGCAGGTGCAGACTGAAGGCAGTCAGCACCAGGATGACGATCGCAATAAGCCCGAAGGCGATGCCGACGGGGATGTCGCTGACACCCTGGAGTCCGTAGCGGAAGGCGTTGACCATGTAGAGGACGGGGTTGGCGAGCGACACGCCCTGCCAAAACCCCGGCAGCAGCTCGATCGAGTAGAAGACGCCGCCCAGATAGGTCAGGGGCGTCAACACGAAGGTCGGCACGATCGAGATGTCGTCGAAGCTGTTGGCATAGATGGCGTTGATGAAGCCGCCGAGCGCGAACAGCACCGCGGTCATGATGATCACCAGGAGGGTGACGGCCACACTGTGAATTCGGATCTCGGTGAAGACCATGGCGACCAGCATGACCGCCACCCCGACCACCAGACCGCGCGCGACCCCGCCCGCGACGTAGCCCGCCAGGATCACCCAATTCGGCGCAGGGGAGACCAGCAGCTCCTCGATGTAGCGCGAGAACTTGCTGCTGTAGAAGGAGGATACGACGTTGGAATAGGCGTTGGTGATGACGCCCATCAAGACCAAACCCGGCACGATGAAGTCGAGATAATCCAAGCCGCCCATGGTGCCGATCCGATCGCCGATCAGCCGCCCGAAGATCACGAAATAGAGCGTGGTCGTGATGACCGAGGGCAAGATCGTCTGGACCCAGATCCGGGTGAACCGCAGGATCTCCTTGACGAAGATCGTCTGGAAGCTGATCCAGTGACGATACCCGCCGACCCCTTGCCGGCTCACGCGACCACCTCGGACTGGGGTGCCGGATCGGAGGTCGAACGCTCCGCGCCGGCACGCCGATCGACCATCTCCAGAAAGAGGCGCTCGAGGCGATTTTGCTTGTTGCGCAGGCTGATCACCTCGATCCCGTTGCGCGACAGAGCCTCGAATAAACCGTTGATGGTATGGTCGCGGCTCATTTCGACCTCCAGCGTACAGTCGTCGAGGTGCTGGAGCACGAACCCCCCGAGCTGCGGCAGCTCGGAGAGCCGGCCCTTCAGATTCAAGACGAAGGTCTCGGTATGGAGCCGGTTCAGCAAGGCAAGGATGCTGGTACGCTCGGCAATCTCGCCGTGGTTGATGATGGCGATGTTGCGGCAGAGACTCTCCGCCTCTTCTAGGTAGTGGGTCGTCAGGATGATGGTCGTCCCGCCGGCGTTGAGCTCGCGCAGGAAGGTCCACATCGAGCGCCGGATCTCGATATCCACGCCCGCGGTCGGCTCGTCGAGAATCAGTAGCCGCGGCTCGTGCACCAATGCCCTTGCGATCATCAAGCGCCGCTTCAGACCGCCCGAGAGCTTGCGCATCTCGGTGTCGCGTCGGTCCCACAGATCGAGCTGCTTGAGATAACGCTCGGCACGCACCCGGGCCTCGCGTCGCGGGATACCGTAGTAGCCGGCCTGATTGACCACCACCTCCACCACCGGGAGGAAGAGATTGAAGTTGAACTCCTGGGGCACGAGGCCGATGAATGACTTCACGAGCTCGGGCGTGCGATTCTGATCCTCGCCGAAGACCCTCACGCTTCCGCCGGTCTTGTTCACCAGCGAGGCGAGGATGCCGATAAAGGTCGACTTGCCTGCCCCGTTCGGTCCCAGCAGCGCGAAGAAATCCCCCTCCTCGACGGCCAGGTCGATCCCCTTCAGTGCCTGGAAACCGCCTTTGTAGGTCTTGGTCAGCTGCTGTACATCGAGTGCGAGCATCGTGGTATCGGCTAGGGTCTTCATGTCGGAAAGTGAGGGGCGCAGATTGTAACCAGGTTCTTGGATTTCAACCTGAACGGCGAGGACGCAGACCCGAGTGGATTCCCCCGAGATCGCCTTGATCCTGTTCGGCCTCGCGTTGCTCGCGGGCTTTGTCGATGCCATCGCTGGCGGCGGCGGACTCATCACCATCCCGGCCCTGCTCTGGGCCGGTCTGAGCCCGGTCGAAAGCCTGGCCACCAACAAGGCGCAGGCGGTCTTCGGCAGCGGCAGTGCGACGATCCACTTCATGCGCAAGGGCCTAATCGAGCCGCGCGGCGCGGCCTTCACGGTCGCCTGCACCTTCGTCGGCGCCGCACTCGGTGCGATCTTGGTCCAGCAGATCGACAGCGCCGCGCTGCAGCGTCTGATCCCGATACTGTTGGTCGGGTTCGCGCTCTACTTTCTCTTCTCGCCGCGGGTCTCGGATCTGGACTCGCACCAGCGGCTGTCGACGCCTGTCTTCGCCGTGACGGTCGGAGTCGGTGTCGGCTTTTACGACGGCTTTTTCGGCCCGGGCACCGGGACCTTCTTCGCAATGGGTTATGTCGCGCTGCTCGGCTACAATCTGCGCCGCGCCACCGCACACACCAAACTGCTCAACTTCACGAGCAATCTGGCGGCGCTGATCTTCTTCACGCTCGGCGGACACGTCGTCTGGATCGTCGCCGGCTCGATGGCGGTCGGACAGCTCATCGGTGCTTGGTTGGGATCGCATCTGGTGCTCAAGCACGGGGCCGTGCTGGTGCGACCCATCCTGGTCGTGTCCTCGGTCCTGATCTCGATCAAACTCTTCCTGGATCAGTTCAACGGGACCTGATCCGGTGCGTGGGCCGCGGCCTGCCGAGCAAGCGCGGCGCGCGAGAGCCAGAACAAGGCCGGATCGTCCTCGCGCGCAAGCTCGCCGTCGCGCATGATCAGCAAGCCGTCGGGCACCGTCCATGTCGCGACACCGTCTCCGGTCTCGTTGATTTCCTCCGAGGTCGGCAGACCATCGGCCCGACCGACACGCCCATCCACCCAGTCGCGTATCAAGGGATGGTAGATGCGGCGGTACGCCACCTTGACCGCACGCAGCCCGTCGCCGACCAGAAACAGGGTCACCGAGGATGCCGGCATCCCGTTGAAGGCACCGATCTCCGCAGCGCAGAGACGGTCGCCGAAGGGATTCGCCCCGTCGGCGCACTGAAACGCGAGCTTGGGGAAGGTCTCGCGGATCTGCCCCTCGGTCAAAGCGCTGGTGAAGGAGTCCAAGGCCGCGTTCATCTCGGGCTTGCCGAGCAGGAACATGAGGGCGAGATCGGTGCGCCGCTGCCCGTCCTCGGTGAAGGCCAGCCAGTAAAAGGGGCCGAAGACGAGCGCCAGCATGAGGAGCGTCTTGTAGAGCCGGGGAAGCTTGAGATCGTTTCGCATGGCGGCATTCTAACGGTAAGCGCGAGTCGAGTCCCAACAGCCTGCGTCCGGCTGCGGAAGGCCGGTTCAGCGATCGGCACTCGCTCCGGCAGCGATCGGCAGACGCCTCGCCGTCGCTAAGCCTTGACCGCCAGGGTGACATGCTTACCGTCTTCGCCCCACTATTTGAACGTTATCGAGCAGCAGATCGCCGATTTCAGCATCGGCCGCCAAGAGCGCAGCCGCCTCGGCGACCGCGAGGATACCGAGATCACGAAGCATCTGCGCCGACGGATTGGGCACCTCGATGGGCCTCGATCATCGTTTCGGCCACATCGACAGTGTCCGGATCGCCACCCGGGTTCGCCGACTTCAGTCGGCTCCCGGGGAGGCGGACTTCAGTCCGCCGTGCGGGCCGGAGTTTGACATCCGGTCGGGGGAACCCGAGAGGCCTAGACGAAAGGATGACCAAAGCCGACGATGCACGCGAGCGCCGAGGCCGGATGGATCAACAAACACTCGGCTGCAGTCAAGGCCAAGATCGCCGGCTCGCCGCTTTTCCGGGCGATGGTCGCCAGCCAACGCATCTTCACGGGTCCGACAAGCGCCAAGGCCGAAGCCAACAGGCATTCAGCGTGGTGAGCTCCGTCCCGCGGTCACAACCGACACCAATCGCGACTTCCATTCACACCACCGATCGATCGCACCCTAAGGTGCAGGTCCGGGGTATTACCCCATACGCCTTCCGCTCGCGTCATTCTCACCGGAGGACCAGATGATTTTCAAACAACTGTTCGAGCCGATTTCCAGCACCTACACGTATCTGCTCGCCTGCGAAGAAACGGGCGAGGCGATCTTGATCGACCCGGTGCTGCCCACCTGGCAGCGCGATCTGGCCGAGGTCTCGAAGCTCGGGCTCAAGCTGCTCTTCACCCTCGATACACACGTCCACGCCGATCACATCACCTCCGCACTCACGCTCAAGCGCGAAGCCGGCAGCCGGATCGCGCATCCCGCGATAGACGCGCTGGCTTGCGTCGATGTGCCGATCGAGGAAGGAATACCGCTGGCGGTCGGCAGTCTGCGCATCGACCCGCTGTTCACGCCCGGTCATACCGACGGCCATCACGCCTACAGGATCGGGGAGCGGCTACTCACGGGCGATGCACTGCTGATCGATGCCTGCGGTCGTACCGACTTTCAGAGCGGCGACCCGGCGGCCTTGTATCACAGCGTGGCCGGAAAGCTCTTCGCCCTGCCCGACGAGACGCTGGTCTACCCCGCTCACGACTACGAGGGACGCTGGGTCTCGAGCATCGCACAGGAGAAGACACGCAACCCCCGGCTCGGCGGCAACCGCTCGCTCGAGTCCTTCGTCGAATTGATGAACGGGCTTGATCTCGCCTACCCCAAGTTCATCGACTTCGCCGTACCCGGCAACCGGGAATGCGGCGTCTGTCCTCCCGGCGTGCCGGACAACCTCAGCCAGTATTGCGAACAGATCGGGGAGAGCCGGCAGGGCTGAGGAGGCATCTGCACTCCCAGAGCCTACGGCGGCGCGGGTTCCGTGCTGCCGTATCGTATTGGAGGCGACACATCGGCACCCGTCGCTCCGTCGTCTCGCGGGACCGAGCCAAGCACCAGCCGCAGCAGTCGGCGAGAGTCCGGGAGAATGCTCCGCGCCCGCGGCTCTGGTAGACTCGGACCAAGATCCAAAGGCGTTTTTCAGCATCGGACATGACCACAGAATCCCTGAAAGACACCCTCAAGCGCGAGCTGCCGACTTGGCTGCGGGAGGATCCTGCGTTCCGAACCTATGTGCTTGAGCTGACACGGGACGAATACGCCGACCGCAAGGAGACCGGAGATCGGTTCTACGAACTGCTCGGCGAGCTTCGTCGCGACCGCGAGAAGCAGGAGCGCAAGTGGGAGGCAAACCAGGTCGAGCTTGATCGCATCCGCGAGGAGCAAGCGCAAAAGTGGGAGGCGAACCAAGCCGAGTGGCGTCGCCTTTGGGACGAGAACCGCGCCGAGCAGCGTCGTCTTTGGGAGGAAAGCCGAGCGGACAGCAATCGCCGCTGGGACGAAAATCAGGAAGAGCTCAAACGCCTACACAACGAAATCATGGCCCAGACGCAGAAGTTCGATCGCGGCATCGGTGCGCTCGGCTCGCGTTGGGGACTTCAATCTGAGAAGGCGTTCCGTGACGCCCTGGCCGCCATCCTGGAGCAGAGCTTCGACGTTCAGGTGGTCAATGTCACCGATTACGACGACTCGGGCGAGGTCTTCGGCCGTCCCGACCAGATTGAGCTGGACGTCATCATCAAGAACGGTCTGCTGCTGATCTGCGAGCTGAGGTCCTCGATCGACAAAGCCGGGATGTACATCTTCGAGCGCAAGGCGCGCTTCTACGAGCGGCGACACGAGCGCAAGGCCAATCGCCTGATCGTCATCTCGCCGATGATCGACGGCCGGGCACGCAAGGTCGGCGAGCGGCTCGGGATCGAAATGTACGGCGATTCGACCGAGGTCGAGGCGGTCTGAACCGCGTCTCCAGTCATCCGGGAACTTCTTGCGACGGCGTGCGCCGCCGGATATCAAGCGCGTGGTGCGGGACGCGGTTCAGGAATTGAAAGACACAATGGATAAACCCGACCAGAGTGCGCACACCCCGGTGATGCAGCAGTACCTCCGTCTCAAGGCGGAGTATCCGGAGATGCTGCTCTTTTATCGAATGGGCGATTTCTACGAGCTGTTCTTCGAGGACGCCGAGCGCGCCGCGCGCCTGCTGGACATCACCCTGACCAAGCGGGGCCAGTCGGCGGGCAAGCCGATCCCGATGGCGGGCGTGCCCTATCATGCCGTCGAGGCCTATCTAGCGCGTCTGGTCCGCAAGGGTGTCTCGGTCGCCATCTGCGAGCAGATCGGCGACCCGGCCAAGAGCAAGGGTCCGGTGGAGCGAAAGGTGGTGCGCTTGGTCACGCCCGGGACCTTGACCGACGAGGCCCTGCTCGACGACCGACGCGAGAACCTGCTCACCGCGATCTCCGAGGGGCGCGACGGTTACGGCCTGGCGTTTTCAGAACTGTCAAGCGGGCGATTCTCGGTGCTGGAGGTCGCCACCCGCGAGGCGCTGGCCAGCGAGCTGGAGCGCCTGAAGCCGGCCGAGGTCTTGGTCGGCGAGGACAGCCAACTCCCGGATACACTGCGCATGGACCGCGGCATCACCCGCCGCCCGAGCTGGCACTTCGACCGCGCCACCGGCGAGCGTCTGCTCTGCGACCAGTTCGGCACCCGCGACCTCAACGGCTTCGGCTGCACGGGGCTGGACCTCGCCGTCGGCGCTGCGGGTTGTCTGCTCCAGTATGTCCGCGACACCCAGTTCGCCGCCCTGCCCCACCTGCGTGGACTCACGACCGAGCAGCGCGACGAGGCCCTGATCTTGGATGCCGCGACCCGGCGCAACCTGGAGATCATCGAGAGTCTCGGCGGGCGGCCCGAGCACACGCTGGCCGGCGTGCTCGACCGCACCGCAACTGCGATGGGCAGCCGTTTGCTGCGGCGCTGGCTCGGCCGCCCCTTACGCACGCGCTTCGAGGTGCAGTCTCGTCATGCTGCGATCGGGACATTGATCGACACGGGCATGCACGCCGACCTGCAGACGGTCCTCGCCGCGATTGGCGACTTGGAGCGCATCCTCTCGCGCATCGCATTGCGCTCGGCACGACCGCGCGACCTGACCACGCTGCGCGATGCGCTGGCCGTGCTGCCGGATCTGCGCGCACCGCTCGACGGCTGCGACGACCCGCTGCTCGTGACCCTCGCCGAGGCGGTCGGCACACATCCCGACGTCCTCGATCTGCTCCAACGCGCCATCATCGCCCAACCGCCCATGCTGATCCGCGACGGCGGCGTGATCGCATCCGGGCTCGATGCGGAGCTCGATCGGCTGCGCGAGCTGTCGAGCAACGCCGATCGTTTCCTGCTCGACCTGGAGACCCGCGAGCGCGCGCGCACCGGGCTCCCGGGACTCAAGGTCGGTTACAACCGGGTCCACGGCTATTACATCGAGCTCGGTCGCAGTCAGGCCGATCAGGTCCCGGAGGACTACATCCGCCGACAGACGCTCAAGGGCGCCGAGCGCTATGTCACGCCGGAGCTCAAACGCTTCGAGGACGAGGTACTGAGCAGCCGAGAGCGCGCGCTGGCACGGGAAAAGGCGCTTTACGAGGACCTGCTCGGTACCCTCGCCGAGTCGCTCGCGCCTCTGCAGGCGAGCGCGGAGGCTATCGCCACGCTGGACGTACTGGCCAATCTGGCCGAACGCGCCCGGGCGCTAGACTGGTCCCGCCCACGCCTGACCGACGAGGCGATCATCGAGATCGACGACGGACGCCACCCCGTGGTCGAGACGGTGCTCGACGACCCCTTCATCGCCAACGGCCTGCGGCTTGATCGCCGCCGCCGGATGCTGGTCATCACCGGCCCCAACATGGGCGGCAAATCGACCTACATGCGCCAAAACGCCTTGATCGTGCTGCTCGCCTACAGCGGGAGCTACGTCCCGGCGCGCGCGGCGACCATCGGCCCGATCGACCGCATCTTCTCGCGAATCGGCGCCTCGGACGACCTCGCCGGCGGTCGCTCGACCTTCATGGTGGAGATGGAAGAGACGGCCAACATCCTCAACAACGCGACCGCCCAAAGCCTGGTCTTGATGGACGAGGTCGGGCGCGGCACCAGCACCTTCGACGGACTCTCGCTCGCCTGGTCCTGTGCCGTTGAGCTGGCCACCCGCATCGGCGCCTACGGGCTCTTCGCGACCCACTATTTCGAGCTGACCACGCTGCCCGAGGAATATCCGGGAATCGCCAACGTCCACCTCGACGCGGTCGAGCATGGCGCGCGCATCGTCTTCATGCACGCCCTGCGCGAGGGTCCAGCCAACCAGAGCTATGGCCTGGCGGTCGCCGCACTGGCAGGCGTGCCGGCCTTGGTGATTTCGCGCGCACGGGAGCGGTTACGTGAGCTGGAAGCGGGTGCGCGGCGACACGCGGAGCGCGATGCAGTGCAGCTCTCGCTCTTCCCGCCGGATCCCGAGCCCGCCCCGCCGCATCCCCTTCTGGAGGCCATGGAGGCCATCGAGCCGGACGGCTTGACGCCCCGAGCGGCTTTGGAGTTGGTGTATCGCATGAAGGATCTGGCGGCAGATCGAGTGTCTAATCCTTGAAGGGCTGCCCGCGGTGACGTCGGGCACACCGCGGTTTGCCCTACAGGGTGGCGGTGGCCATGCCGGGGTTCGCACCCGCTCACCCCAGCCTACAACACCGATGTCCCACGCGGGCGACCGGGGCGTCCATGCCACGGCAAAGCTCGTAGGCTGGGGTAAGCCTGCAAACCCCAGCTTGCGGCAGCGCTGACGTTGCACATTCTCCGGTGCATGGGAATCGGAAAAGACGAGACGAGCAGCGCTCGCAACCAATGCGGCGATGACCTATTCTTGATGCCGAGACGCCGAGATCTGCGCTTGTAAGGATCGACGCGCCGACGCCGAAGGAACGCTCCTTGCGGGGTACCCATGACCAGTCCGACCGATCGGCATGCCGAATACGATGGCGATTTCTATGCCTGGACCCTGCAAACGGCCCAGCGGCTGCGTTCGGGATGCGTCGATCAGGTGGATCTAGCGCAGGTCGCCGAGGAGATCGAAGACATGGGCAAGAGCGACCTGCGCGCGCTTGAAAGCCACCTGAAAATCCTAATGCTTCACCTGCTCAAGTGGCGGCATCAACCGAGCCATCGAGGAATCAACTGGCGCTTGTCCATCGCGAATGCTCGCGATGAGATCTCCGCGATCCTTCGCGATAGCCCAAGCCTTCGGCCGCGACTCGCTGAGCTCGCCACCAGCCGTTATGACGGTGCCCGCAAGCAAGCGATGCTTGAGACGGGCCTGGCGCCATCAAACTTCCCCGAAACATGCCCGTTCAGCGTCGAGCAGCTCCTGCAAGAGGACGCGCTGCCGGAGTGAGTGCGTCGGCTGGCGGAGAAAAAGAGTCGGCTACGGATCTTGCGCGGGAATCAGCCGGCAAAAAGATGGACTCGGGGACGTCTGGTCATGGGGGAAGCTTAGAAACGAACCTCTTCTCGGCCTATGCGACTTGACGTTCCTCAGAATAGGCGAGCATGCTTTCGATGCTGAGATGATAATCCAAGTCCGGCCATTCGATTCCCGTACCACGGCAAATGAAAGAATAATTCCCAAAAGGTATGCAGCTCAATTTTGGCGTAGTCGTCACCCTTGGCGACATGAACGTGTTGGCTCATGCTCGTTGGCATAGAAGAAGAATTGAAATCCGTCTTGCCGCAGGAGAGTTGGCATCGAAAAGGCCGCAAGGGTTTTGCGTGCGAAAAACCGGAAAAATTCCAGGGATAGCCCCTGAGGCATCCAACGGCATATCATCAAGAGATGCAACGGCACAGCGTCAAGATGGACTCGGGGGGTGTCTGGGCAAGGGGAAAGCTTAGCAGAAAACGAACCTGCGCCCTTTTCCCGGATCCTTTCCGTAGGCTGGGGTGAGCTTGCGAACCCCGGCACCCCTGGCGCAGGCGTCAAGCTGGGGTTCGCAAGCTCACCCCAGCATACATGGTTATTTGTTTGTGGAATCGTTCCTTAGCGGGATTCGGTTGAGGGCCCGCCGACCCGAAGCAGCGCCAGGGTGATGTTGTCGTTGCCGCCACGCTCGTTGGCGAGACGCACCAGCGCCTCGGCGGCGGGCTCGAGATCGTTCCCGAAGCTCGCCGTCAGCACCTGACACAGCCAGTCTTCCGGGACCATGCCGGTGAGTCCGTCGGTGCAAAGAAGGAAGATATCGCCGCGTGCGAGATCGGCAACCCCACCGGAGACATTGACCTTAGGCGACGAGCCTAAGGCCCTGGTCAGGATGTTTGCCCCGATGCCGTAGCGGCGGGCGTCCTCGCGCGTGCTGAAGAAGCCCTGGTCGACAACCTCCTGAATAAAGGAATGGTCCCGCGAAAGCGGCTCCAATCGTCCCTCGCGCAACCGATACAGTCGCGAATCACCCACGTAGCCGAAGGCCAGCCAATCGTCTCCGACGGCCCCGACGACCACGGTTGTCCCCATCCCGGAGAGATCCGGCTCCGCTTTGCTCAGGGTCCAAATGGCGACATTGGCATCCTGGATCGCTGTCTCGACAAAGGCCTTCGCCGCGTCCGGGTGCTGTCGATAGGCCATGTCCTCTCGGAACCGTTTGGAAATGACCTCCGCCGCCAGTTCGCTTGCGACCTCGCCGGCACGGGCGCCGCCGATGCCGTCCGCCACGATCAAAAAGCCGAACGCAGGGTCGACGGCCACTGCATCCTCGTTGCCTGCACGCACGCGGCCACGGTCGGTGCGCCAGGCATATTCGAGGGTATGAGCCGTCATGACGCCAACACGCATCGCTTCGACGTCATCGCCTGCGCTCAAGGATGGCGGCTCAGGATCCGGGCGCCCCGTTGAGCTGGGCCGCCAGACGCTTGGGCTCCACATAGCCTGGGATCATCTCTCCGGTCTCGGTGAGGATGGCCGGGGTCCCGCGCAAACCAAGCTCCTGGCCGAGCAGCATGTGCGCGTCGACCGGGTTCGTGCAGGTCTTTTCCGCGATCGCCTTACCGGCCTTTGCGTCCGTCATGGCCGTACGCTGGGCGGCGGCATCGCCGGCACACCATACCGACACGGCCTCAGTGTAGGCGGGACTACCCTGACCTGCGCGGGGATAGAAGAGATAACGGACACGGATTCCTTCTTTGAGATATTCGTCCATCTGCCCGTGCAGTTTGCGGCAGTAGCCGCACTCGATGTCGGTGAAGACGGTCACGGTGTGCTTGGCGTCGTCCGGCCCGAAGACGACCATCTGAGACTCACCGACCGCGTCGACCAACCCCTTGCGCGCCCCGGCCAGACGCGGCTCGCTCAAATCCTCTCGGGTCTCGAGATCGACGATCCTCCCGTCGACGAAATAACGTCCGTCGGCGGTGACATACATCAGCTGCGTGCCGACCATGACCTCGTAGAGCCCTTCCACAGGGGAGGCGGTCACGCTGTCGATCTCAACGCCCGGCACGATCTTGCCCAGCGCATCCCGAATGGTCTTCTCGGGCGACGCCCACGCGGACTGGGCGGCAAGCATCAGTGCAGCGAGGGCGAGCGAGGAAACTCTGGCATTCATCATTGGAATCTTAGTCTCTGAAGTTGGTGAATTGGATCGGCAAACCCCAGTCTTCGCCGCGCAGCAGCGCAATCGCTTCCTGGAGGTCATCGCGTTTTTTTCCGGAGACCCGGACCTGGTCCCCCTGGATCTGTGCCTGCACCTTGGTCTTGCTCGCCTTGATCGCCTTGACCATGCGCTTGGAGGTCTCGCTGTCGACACCCTGTTTGAGGGCGATCTCCTGCCGGGCCGCGCTGAGATTGGAGACCGGATCGGCAGGATCGAGCGACGAGAGATCGATTTTGCGTTTGACCAGCTTCTGGCGAAGGATATCCATCATCTGCTGCAGGTGAAACTCCTGCTCGCCGATCATCAGGATGTTTCCGTCGTTCAGCTCGAAGCTAGCCTTCACGCCCTTGAAGTCAAACCGGGTGTCAATCTCGCGGTTGGCCTGGTCGACCGCGTTGCGGACCTCCTGCAGGTCGATCTCCGAGACGATGTCAAACGATGGCATAGGTTCTCTTGCTCCACAGGCGGGTCGCCGAAGACGGCCATTGTGCGAGAAAATCCGCAAAAAGCGAACCGCTCGCGCATCGCCCTCGGTCAGCCACGTGGATGGTGGCGTGCATGGAGCTGCTTCAAACGCTCACGCGCAACATGGGTGTAGATCTGTGTGGTTGAAAGGTCGCTGTGGCCCAAGAGCATCTGAACCACCCGCAGATCCGCGCCGTGGTTGAGCAGGTGCGTCGCGAATGCATGTCGCAGGGTGTGGGGCGACAGGGGTTTGAAGACGCCCGCCTCGAGCGCATAGCGCTTGATCAGCAGCCAGAACGCCTGGCGCGTCATGCACTCGCTGCGGCAGGTCGGAAAGAGAAAGTCGGTGACGCGACCGCCGAGCAGATCGGCACGCGGTCCGCGCAGATAATCGAGCAGCCAGGATGTCGCCTCCTCGCCGAGCGGCACCAGCCGTTCCTTGTCGCCCTTGCCGACGATCCGCACGACGCCCTGCGTCAGACCGACCTGCCCGGTCGTCAGGGTCACCAGCTCGGTCACCCGCAGACCGCTCGCGTAGAGCACCTCGAGCATGGTCCGGTCCCGGTGCCCCCGCGCATCGGCGGTGTCCGGTGCACCCAACAGCGCCTCTACCTCAAGCTCGCTCAGGCTCTTGGGCAGGGGTCGACCCAGCTTCGGCGCCTCGACCCGGGCGCTCGGATCCTCGCGGATCACGCCGCGGCGCAGCAGATATTGATAGAACTGGCGTAGGCAGGACAACAGACGCGCACTGGACCGCGGCTTGCGACCCTCCTGCGAGAGAACGACCAGATAATCCAGCAGATCGAGCCGCTGCGCCTCGATCAGCGAGCGACTACGCTCGCGCGCGACCCAGACGGCAAAGGCTCGCAGATCCGACTGATAGGCCGCCAGCGTATTCGCACTCAGACCCCGCTCGAGCCAGAGCGCATCGGCGAAACCCTCGATGACCCCCAGATCCGTGGGCATTAAACCGCGTCTCCCGCGACATGCGATGGCGGGCCTTGCTCGTCACTCCGGCCATCATGGCACGTGGCGCAGAGCGCCACGGGGCAAGCGTGACACCGCAGAGCGGGTGTCACGAGCGACTGATGTTTTGGGTAGCCGGTCTTACGAGCGAGGACCGCGGGCGTCATCCGGGGTCGACCTTGCAGCAGTCCGCGAGCGCCGAAGCAGACGCGGTTGAAGTCATTGACGTTTTTGTTCTTTATCATCTAAACCGCGTCCGGGAAAAATCCACGGGGAAACTCCGGCAGCGGACCCGGCTCAAACGCCTGTTCGGACCGCGGACGCGGTTTACGGGCCTCGTGCGAGAGAAGCCAGCGTTTGACCTCAAGCTTGCGTCCACTTATATCGCCCGAGAAACCGCCGAGGCCCTTGACCCCGACCACTCGATGGCAAGGCACCACGATCGGACAGGGGTTGGCTCGACAGGCTTGTCCGACCGCACGCGGAGCGCTCCCGAGTCCTCGCGCAATCTCGCCGTAGGTGCGGGTCTCGCCCGCGGGGATCCGACGCAGCTCGGCCCAGACCCGTTGTTGGAAATCCGTGCCGTTCAGCGCAACCGGGAGATCGAAACCGTCCGACGGTTGCTCGAAGTAGGCCAAAAGCTGTTGCCGTATGGCCGACGGCATCGCTTCCGAGCCCACGTCGACGCACGCGGCCGGCGGGTCCAGATCGACGCCGGTCAAGGTCTCGCCGTTCCAATGGATGGCGATCGCGCCGATGGGGGTTTCAACCAGAGTGTGCGGCATGGTGTCTTCCTCTGATGATGTATCGGCAGCCGGTCGTCGGCCGAGGCGACGTCGGAGTGATCTTAGCCCGCTCCGTTGCACCGGAAAAGGCAACGTCAGCCTGTGGATAAGTCTGTGGGCGAGTTATGAATTAGGGAATGCAAGCAGTGTCCATGTCACTGTTTTTTGGAAGCCCCTGACCAAGAGAAATGATACGCTAATAATAAAAACAATGGATTAAGGATTTGCTTGGACAATGAACGAGCAGGCCCGAAACTTCCGAGTCTCCCGTCGGGCGATGCGTATCGGTGTGCATAAGGTCTCTGCGGCTCGATCCGGGTTCGCAAGAAAGTCAAGTCTCCGTGTCTCCGTGTCTCCGTGTCTCCGTGAGAGGCATTACGAGCTGGACCTAGGTGCCGGCGTTAACGGATTCGGTAGTGATCGGCCCGCCCGATGCGGGGTGCATCGACCGTGCGGATCGATCAAGATAGGCGATATCAGTGACCTGTGGATATGCCCGAGATGAGCGAACCCGATCAAGGCCCGGTTGAAGGAATGGCGAGATTCTGGGAAACGACCCCGCTCTCCGCCATGAACCCCGAGCAGTGGGAGTCGCTCTGCGACGGCTGCGCGAAATGCTGTCTCGAGAAGTTCGAGGAAGAGGAGACCGGGGACATCATCTATTCGCGCGTCGCCTGCGCGCTTCTGGATCTCGACACCTGCAGGTGCAGCGATTACGCCGATCGAGCGCGGCGCATGCCCGACTGCGTCACCCTGACACCTGCGGCGCTGGCTTACTCGCGGTGGCTTCCGGAGACCTGCGCCTACCGGCTGTTGGCCGAGGGCAAGCCGTTGCCGACCTGGCATCCGCTGATCACCGGCGATCCGGATTCCGTCTTGGAGGCCGGGCAGAGCCTGTACGGGCGGGCGATCAAGCCGGGGCCCAACGCAGACCCGCTCATGCATCTCATTGATTGGATTCGCTGAACCCGGTTTCTGGCGCAGCGTTGTGCTTCCTGTCGTCAGCACAACCTACGGCGGTGATCCTGGACGCGCCGTGGGTTGTGCCGAGCCACGCGAGGCACAACAGGCCGGCGGAACCTTGTGCTTCCTTTGGTGAGCGTCACCTACACGGACGATGAGGCGAGGGGCTCGGACAGTATTCGGGTCAGCAGCGCGTGCCCATCGAGGGCCGAGGAAACCGGTGGCGGGACGGGGATGCGCACCTCCCAGCCGTCTCCCGGCGCGAGTTGAAGCTCCGTATCATCGTCTCTGCGCATGGATTCCAAGCGGAAGCGGTGATTCCCGGCCGGGGTCAAGAGCTCCAGCTCATCACCCACCGCGAAACGGTTCTTGACCCTGACGTCCGCCCAACCGTCGCTGCTGCCGGTGACCTCGCCGACAAAGATCTGCCGCTGGTTGCGCGAGGCCCCGTCATCGTAGCTCTGCAGCTCGCTCGGGGCATGACGCCGGTAGAAGCCCTCGGTGTAGCCACGGTTGGCAAGCCCTTCCAGATCGGTCAGCAGATCGCTGCGGAACGCACGCCCGGCGAACGCGTCGTCGATCGCGGCACGATAGACTTGGGCGGTGCGCGCGACATAGTAGTGCGACTTGGTCCGTCCTTCGATCTTCAGCGAATCGATCCCCATCGCCACCAGCCGCGCGACATGCTCGACGGCACGCAGATCCCGCGAGTTGAGGATATAGGTCCCCTGCTCGTCCTCGAAGATCGGCAGATAGGAGCCAGGGCGCTCGCGCTCTTCGAGCAGATAGACCTCGTCGGCGGCCGGATGCCGCGACGCGCCCGCGGTGTTACCCGCAATGTCGATGGACAGGTCCGGACTCGGTGCGTGTGGCTCGGTCGACACGGCACTCGCCACCCGATAATCCCAACGACACGCATTGGTGCAGGCGCCCTGGTTGGCGTCGCGATGATTGAAGTAGCCCGACAACAAACAGCGCCCCGAGTAGGCGATGCAGAGCGCGCCGTGCACGAAGACCTCGAGCTCGACGTCCGGGCAGGCGGCGCGGATCTCGGCTACCTCGTCCAACGACAGCTCGCGCGAGAGGATGACTCGCGAGACCCCCTGCGCCGCCCAGAAGCGCACCGCCGCGGCATTGGTGGTGTTCGCCTGGACCGAAAGGTGGATCGCCTGATCCGGCCAGCGCTCGCGCACCAGCATGATCAGGCCGGGGTCGGCCATGATGAGGGCGTCCGGACCCATCGCGACGATCGGCTCCAGGTCAGTGACGAAGCTCTTGAGCTTGGCGCCGTGCGAGAGGATGTTCGCGGCCAGATAGAAGCGCTTGCCGTTCGCGTGCGCCTCGGTGATGGCGCTCGCGAGCGTCGCGCCGTCGAAGGCGTTATTGCGCACCCGCAGGCTGTATCGGGGCAGGCCCGCATAGACTGCATCGGCCCCGTAGGCGAAGGCATATCGCATGGCCTGCGGCGAGCCCGCGGGCGAGAGCAGCTCCGGTCGCCGAGGGCTCAACGCAGCTCCACCTGGAAGCTCAGCCGCTCGTCGGTACCCAGCTTGCGCTCGCGCAGGACCTCGACGGGCATCTTCTCTCCCGGCCCCTTGTCGAGCAAGGCGATGCGCACATCGGCATAGGCACTCACCGATTGGTCGCCGATCTGTACGATACGATCTCCTTCCTGGAGACCCGCATCCTTGGCGCCGCTCGACTCCGCGAAGCCTTGGACGAGCGCACCGCCCCTGTCGATCCCCGATTCGAGCATCACGCCGAGCAGACCGGACGGGGGCAGCGCAATCTCCTTCGGATAGAGAAAGAAGTCCGCGGCGGCCGGATCCATGCCGCGCTGGGTCCCGTTGAGGATGGTCACCGACGGGACATCGAGACGGCGCGTCAGCCGACTGGGGATCCCTTGCCCGTACTCGACATGCCCCGATCCGGCCAGCACGACGAGCGTGCGCCCGGGGTTCGCCTCGAGATAGGTCGCCGCACGCTCGGCCATCCCCTCGTCCCAGAGGAGCTGGACCTCGATGAAGTTCTCCACGTCCTGCTTGCGCTCGCTCGGGTGCATCGCGAAGACCGCCTCGATGCGCTCGCGGTAGGTTGGGTCGCTGCGATCGATCTCGGCCGGGATCCGTGCGCGCTCGGCCTCGGTCAGACCCGCGATGCCGACCTCGCCGACACGCCGGGTCAGCTCGGCCTCGAGGTTCAACGCAATCACCGGGATGCCGTGCTCCCTGGCGAAACGCAGGATAGGACGATAGAGCCGGTAGTCGAAACGCCAGCGGTCGAAATATTCCGTTCGGCGCAGAAACTCCGCCTCGTCGATCTCGCGAGCGATATAGGCGTCGATCGCCGCCTGATAGGGCTGTTGGAAGAACTCCATCCCGATTGCCAGGGGGTTACCGCGCGCGTGCAGACCTTCGATCACGGCCAGTTGGTTGAGGTGGTCCTCGTAGCGGTCGTGGCTCTCCCCGACAAAGACGACACGCCGATCGGCGATGCGATCGAGCAGACCGCTCATGTCCGACAGCGCGGCAAGATGCAGGACACGGGTTTCCGGGTCGGGCGCCGGCGACACGTCCGCTTGTGCGGGGGGTGTCTTCTGAGGCGCAGACCCGGTCCCTGCGCAGGCCCCGGACACCAGCACGGCCGTGACGACGAACAGCGACAGATGAAAGTAGGACACGAAAAATCCTCTCTGGTCATGAGCCGATGCGGCCCGCATATATGTTGACGGCGCAATGCGGACAGCTCGCTCGCGCTCCCGATCCCTCAGCCGCCTGGACCCTAGACTGATGCGAAACCCGTTCGTTTCAAGCCTCTTGCTCTTCCGTTCGATCCTTCTCGGGTCGATCCTTCTCGGGTCGATCCTTCTCGGGTCGAACTACGTTTCGGCAGACGCCGTGCTCGTCGATCACGCGATCGAGGCCCATATCGACCCCGCTGCGGGCACCCTGCAGGTGCGGGATACGCTGACACTCCCGGACGACAGAGCGGAATGGTTGTTGCTGCTGCACGCCGGGATGGAGCCGAAAGTCACCTCCGAGAATGCGCGAATCGACATCGCCGAACGCCTTGGGCATCTCACCGGCTACCGGCTTCGCCTCACCGGACCCGGCGCCGTCACCCTGACCTACGGCGGGGCCATCCGTCACGCACGCGAGCAGATCGCCGAGGGCATGGGCCGTGCCCGCGAATGGTCGCGCGGCACCATTGCACCCGAGGGCGTCTTTCTCGACGGCAACAGCGGCTGGTATCCGCGCATCCCGGACAGCCTTCAGACCTTTCGGCTCGCGGTGTCGCTCCCGGACGGCTGGACCGCCGTCTCGCAGGGCGAGGGGCCGGGCGATCCGGCAAGCGGCCTGTCCACCTGGCGCGAGAGCCATCCGCAGGACGACATTTATTTGATCGCAGCACAGTTCGAGCGCTATGTCGATCAAGCTCAGGCCGGCGACACCGAATACGAGGCTCAGGTTTACCTGCGCGAAGCGGACACCGCCCTTGCACAGCGATATCTGGACGCGACCGCCACCTACATCAACCTCTATTCGGAATTGATCGGCGCCTATCCGTTCGCCAAGTTCGCGCTGGTCGAGAACTTCTGGGAGACCGGCTATGGCATGCCCTCTTTTACTCTTCTAGGCCCCCAAGTCATCCGCCTGCCGTTTATCATCCAGACGTCCTACCCTCACGAGATCCTCCACAACTGGTGGGGCAACGGCGTCTATGTGGACTACCAAGCCGGCAACTGGGCCGAGGGGCTCACGACCTACCTGGCCGATCACCTGATCCGCGAGCGCGCGGGCGAGGGCTGGGTCTATCGGCGCGAGATGCTCAAGGGCTACGCCGACTATGTGCGGGACAGTAGCGACTTTCCGGTCGTCGCGTTCCGCGGCCGGCACGGTGCGGCCTCCCAGGCGATCGGCTACGGCAAGAGCGCCATGCTCTTCCACATGCTGCGCCGCCAGCTCGGCGACGAGGCGTTCAAGGCCGGCCTCCAGCGCGTTTGGACCGACAACCGTTTCCGTGTCGCCGACTTCGATGATCTACGCCGCTCGTTCGAGGCCGCGAGTGGGCGCGATCTTGCCGCCTTTTTCGAGACCTGGACGACGCGCGCCGGTGCGCCGAGACTCCGACTGGCGGACGTGGCCGTGGCCCCCGACGGCGGGGGTTTCGCGCTGACCGGCCGCATCGAGCAGACCCAAGGCCGCGAGCCCTTCCCCGTGCGTGTCCCCGTACTCGTGCATCAAGAGACGGGCGACCCGGTCAGTCTCGTCGTCGACCTCACCGGAGCAAGCGCGGACTTCACGGTCACCCTGCCGTCCGCGCCGGTCCGGGTCGCGGTCGACCCCTGGTTCGACGTTTTTCGGGAGCTGCTCCCGGGCGAGACACCCGTCGCATTGAGCAACCTCTTCGGGTCCGACCTCGGGCTCATGGTCCTGCCCGCCGGGGCACCCGATGCCTTCAAGGACGGCTACCGGCGTCTCGCCGAGGCATGGCAGACAGGTCACCCCGGCTGGGAGATCCGGTGGGACGACACCCTCAAGGCGCTGCCCGAGGACCGGGCGGTCTGGCTGATGGGTTGGGAGAACCGTTGGCTCGATCGATTTGCACAGATGGCGCAAGGCGTCGTGCTGGAGCCCGAGCAGCGTCGACTCCGACTTGGCGGCGACAACCCGCTCGACGGCGCACAGGTCAGCCCCGTGCTGACTGCGTGGCGGGACCGACAGCCGCTCGGCTGGCTCGCCGCGAGCGAGCCGGCCGCACTCCCCGGTCTCGCTCGCAAGCTGCCGCACTACGGGAAATACAGCTATCTCGTCTTCACCGGCAGTGCGCCCGACAATCAGACGAAAGGCCAATGGTCCTCGGGCGATTCCGAGCTGGTGACCTGGCTCGGCCCGAAACGCGAACTGCCGCCGCTCGCGGAGCCTCCCGCGTTGGCACCCTAAACCGCGCCGTCTCCAGCGGTCGTCAAATCCGCCGGGGCCGATCCCATCCAAAAACATCGCATACCGTACCGGGCGCGGTTCAGCGCAAATATACCCCGTCCTCGCCGATCTTGCCCGGTCCGTCCAGGACATAGATGCCGGCCGAATTGGCCTTGACGTGGAAGACCAACCGACCCCGACATACCTGCTCTTGGCCGGTCACGGCGTCGCGATAGATCCCCGGCCGGATCCCGTCGATCCCGATCTCCTGATCCGAGCCGATGGAGAGACCGACCACCACATAGGTCCCGCTCTCGGGATGATCGCGCACGAATCGCATCCCGCTGCCCCATTCGGCCAGATGGCTCAACCCGGCCTTTTGGAGTGCAGGAATCGCACGGCGGATCAGGTTGAGGCGCTGGATGTGGCGATAGAGTGGGTTGCTCTGCGTCGCGTCGAGACGCGCGTCCGTCAGGTGATCGCCGAAATAGGCGCGACCGGTCTGATGCAGGGTGTCGCGCTCGCCTTCGACATCCTGCGGCGCGCCCTTCATGAACTCGATCTCCTCGCCGAAATACAAACAGGGGATCCCGCGTACGGTCCAGATGAGGTTGTAGGCCGCGGCGGCCATCCACTGCTCGCCCTTGAAGCGGTACTTGAAGTCGTTGTCCGGACCGACATCGTGGTTCTGCAGAAAGGTCACCAGCTGAGTCACGTCGCCGTAGATCCAGTCCATGCCGAGGATCTGAGCGGTACCGGCATAGGTGCCCTTACTCACGGTATCGCGGAAGGTCGAGAAGAGGCCGAAATCGAGCTGCGGGAAGCCCGAGTCGCCGCCGGATTCGGGATCCTGCGGGTCATGGCCGAGACGCGTGTACCACCAGGGGCGGATCTGCGATGGACCGTTGTCGCCGCCGCCGAGATCGCCCCACCCGTAGCCCTTGACCAGATTCTCGCCGAACACGAAGAGACCCGGCTTGTGGGCCTTCCAGGCATTGATGTATTCGAGCAGGTTGTCGCGCTCGACATGCTTGACGGTGTCGATGCGCAGCGCATCCACGCCCATGTCCAGATAGCGGTTGATCGCGCCGATCAGATAATCCTTGACGTTTTGGTGCTCGGTCGCCAGGTCGATACAGTCGCCGGCCAGGTGCTTGTGCTGGAGCGCATGGGGGCTCTCCCAATCGCCGCCGCAGATGAAACCCTCCTGGTGATACCACTCGGGGTCCAGATCATCGGGGTCGACACCGAAGAAACGCCCGGGGTTGTAGCCGGGCTTGGGCACCGTCTCGCCGGTCTTGGGATCGACCAGCGGCTCGATGCCGTCGGGATCTCGCCCGTGGCGCTCGCGGTACCATCGGGGCGCGACCGGGTTATCGATGTCGTCGCGATTCGGCCAGACGTAATTGCCGAGGTGGCCTTGGTAGGGTCCGTGATCGACCCGCCCCTGCTCCGCGCCTTGCGGCACGTAATACTTGATCGGGAGATGGTCGATATGCACCTGCCCCCGGATGCCGTACTGGCAGGAGTGGTTCACGACGACATCCTGGATGATCTTGACGCCCTTGGCATGGGCGGCGTCGATCAGATCTTGGTAGGTCGCTCCGGATGACTCCAGGCGCGGATCGATGCGCGTCCAGTCGTAGGGGTGATAGCCGTGGTAGTCGAGACCGGAGCGGTTCTCCACTGGCGGCGTGATCCAGATCGCCGTGAATCCGAGATCGCGAATGTAATCCAGGCGTTGGATCAGGCCCTTGAAGTCGCCGCGCCAATGGGGATCGACCGGATGGCCGGCCTCGTCGAGCTGGATGCGGTCGCGGCAGAAGAAATTGTTCGAGGGATCGCCGTCGTAGAAGCGCGTGGTGATCAGAAAGTAGATGGTCTCCTCGCGGAAATCGCTCCGCTCGGAGACCGGGCGCAGCTCGGTCGTGAAGCTGGGCACGGGCCGCAAAACGCGCGGCGGCTCGGCGTCCTTCACGGACCGCACACGATGACCGGGACGATGATCGTGCCAGTGACTCCTGGCGTCGAGCCAGCCGTCGGCATCGCGAAAGTGGTCGTGCGTCTGATGACCTTCGCCGTCGGTGAAGACCAGATGTGCCGAGCGGGTTCCGGGCAGGCGGATCCGATACCAGTGCTCGTCGAGCGCCTCCATCGGCACACCGGGCCAATCGGTACGAGGCCCGATCGGCTGGGCATCCCAAACGTGGGCGCGGACGATCGCGCCCCAGCCGGGGCGGCGCTCGAAGTGGAGGATCAAATCGGACATCGATAAAGACTCCGTGTCTCGGGAAGAACGGTTTCGAACAAATCAACTCGACGAAATACCTTAGCAACGCTCGTCGTCGTCGTTCTTGTCCTCGTTGTCGTTGTCGTTGTCGTTGTCGTAATCGAAAACGACAACGACAACGACAACGAAGGGATTGGATGCTCGAATTATTTCAGACACGTTACTCCGGAAAGATTCAGCCTTGCGGCGCGGGATCCTCCGTCGATGGCATCGTAGCGGAATGCCCGCCGGACTCTGACCCGCCGTGCAACCACGCGAGGAAGAGCTTGTAGCCAAGCACCAGGACGACGGAACCGACGAAGAGCCCGATGATTCCGGCACTCAGGAAACCGCCGATGGCACCGACGAAGATAACGGCCATGGGGACATCCACCCCGCGCCCGAGAAGGATGGGCTTCAAGATGTGCTCCAGGCTGTACACGAAAAGACTCCAGACCAGAAACGCGAGGAAGGTGAAGGTTCCGACTTGGAAAAAGACATAGACCAGAATCGCCACCGTGATCGGAAGGATCCCGATCTGGACCACGCACATCACGAGCGCCAGCAGCGCCCAGAGTCCGGCCGCGGGGACACCGACCGCCAGCCACCCCAGCCCGGCGAGGAGCGACTGAATCAGAGCGACACCGAGAATGCCACGGGTCACGCTGCGAATGGTCGCCTCGGAGAGCTTGGCGAACTCGACGCCACGCGCACCCGCCAACCGCCGTGCAACGGCAACGCTCGCGCGCTGTCCTGCCTCGGCCTGAGCGAGCAGAAAGCCCGCAATCAGGATGGCGACGAGGATGTGCAGCAGCCCCACCCCGGCCCCGCCGGCCACCCCGATCGTCCAATGCAGGGCAACCTTGAGCTCGGGCTCGATCTGCACGAGCACCGACCTGAAATTCGACGTGCCCTCGGCCCAGACACGGGCGATGTCGTCGCCGATCAGCGGCAGCTGCGCAACGGTATCGGGCAAGGGCGGAATCTTCAGCGACTCGTGGCTGAAGGCATCGATGAGGGTGTGCACCTCCCCGACGAGCGAGGCACTGAGCAGCAGCGCCGGGACCAGCAGCAGCGCAAAGCAGAGCAAGGACATGATGACGGCGGCGAGGATTCGACGCCCGTCCAGGAGGTGCGTGAGCCGGTCGTAACCCGGATAGAGTCCGATCGCGATGATGATCGCCCAGGCAAAGGGCACGATAAAGGGCCGCATGATCTCGAAACACCAGGCGACCAGGATCGCGACAAACGCGATCCGGATGAAGGCCTCGACCGCTCGGTCCAAGAAGACGCGATCTCCGTCACTGGCCTGTTGCATGCTCGCCCCCTTTACTCTTGATGACAGCGTTGTTTGCCCGCTTAAACCGCGCCCGGCGCGGTAGACGATGTTCTCGGATGGGATCGACTCCGGCAGACTCGACGACCGTTGGAGCCTGCGCGGTTTAAGAACCCTTCAAAAACAACCGAAACGCGTAGGATGGGTAGAGCGAAGCGAAACCCATCCAGCCCGCGCCGAACGATACCCCGGGCGATCCCCGAGCGCGACGAAGACTCGACGCATGTTGTGCTCCGTCGTGGCCGGACGTGGGCTGGTGCAGCACGGCAGATGTGTCGAGACCGTTCGTTGTCGTGGTCGTGGTCGTGGTCGTGGTCGTGGTCGTATCCGATGGTCGATTACGACAACGACAACGACAACGAAAATGATCTCGGACGGTCTCGGAATCTCTGCGCCGCTCCATTAGAGATCACTCCACATGCGCACCAGGTTCGCGTAGGAGCGATCGACGTAGGCGGTGGTATCCTCCTCGGGTGCGGTCTTGAGCAATCGCTCGCGGGCGAGATTCAACTCGTAGAGCAGCTCTCGGCGTGCGGGATCGCGCACGTAGCTCTGGATCCAGGTCAGGGCGACCAGACGCTCCCCGCGCGTGACCTCCAGCACCCGGTGCAAGCTCGAGGAGGGATAGACGACGGCATCGCCCGCGGCCGGTTTGATCCTCTGCTCGCCGAACGGGGTGCGGATGGACAGCTCGCCGCCGTCGTAGGACGCGGGGTCGTTGAGAAAGATCGTCATGGAGACATCGGATCGGAAACGCGGACCGGTCGTCCCCATGATCGGATCGTCGACATGCTCCCCGTAGGCCATGCCCGGGGTGTAGCGGGCGACGATGGGATCGGCGACCCGATGCGGCAGGACGCCGAACCGAAAGGTCTCGTGATGGCCGAGACTGGCCATAATGATCCGAATGAGCCGCTGCATGCGCTCGGGATCCGGGCGCAGCTCTTCGTTGTGCTTGACCCGCCCCGCGGCGAAGCCGGCGGTCAACTTGCCGTCCACAAAGGTTGCGCCGGCGATCGTCTCTTGGATCTTCGCGATCTGAGCGGTATTGAGAAGCGCCGGGATGGTCAACAACATGCTGTGCTCCGAGGACGACCCGACGCGCGTCGCAATCGCCGCAGCCGCAAAAAGAGATCAATAGACTGAGAACGCGTCTCGGCATCGAACCTGCGCGAGGTCGAGCGCGCTCGGTATAGTAGTATCCGAGACCATCACCAACGACGTGCGAGGCAACCGATGCTTCTGAAAGCCATCATCGACGATCGGATCTACGAGCTCAACGTCCCCGATGCCCTGATCGGCCAGGC
Source organism: Thiocapsa sp. C2-2m (assembly GCF_041903745.1). Lineage (NCBI taxonomy): Bacteria > Pseudomonadati > Pseudomonadota > Gammaproteobacteria > Chromatiales > Chromatiaceae > Thiocapsa > Thiocapsa sp. C2-2m. The sequence goes on from NZ_JBBWVD010000026.1 coordinate 61,639, forward strand.
TCAGCCCTTTTTCGAGAAGCTCGACCTGGATATGGATGCCGGCTGGCAAATGAGCCGGGAGTGGGTCGAAAAACCGGATCGGCTGCAGCGTTGCCAGATCGTCGCCGACAAGCTGCTCACCGCGCTCGAGTCCGAGAACCAAAAGCTCGGGATGATGATGGCCGGCTATATCTTGGCGCGTCTTCCGGGGGTCGAATCGGTCGAGCTCGACGTGCAGGGCGAGATCCAAAACAACCGCTTCAACCTGACCGAGCATCGACCCGCCGAAGAGACGCCGCGCACTGCGACGAATCCCGGCGGTCTCGACAAGCTCGGCAAGCTCGAGGCGATGGAGCAAGCCGGCAAGGACGTGACCAAGGTCTTCAAGGTCGGTCGCGGCTGGCGGTTCTCGGTCTTCGACCACGCGACCGGCACCTGGCAGGACTCGCCGCTCGCACCGACCGAGGACGACGCCTCGCGGCTGCGCCAAGAGGCATTCAAGGCCCGTTACGAGGCCCTGCAACGCGGACGCGATCACTGACGAGGACATGAGCGCCTTGATGCAACTCGGCTGGGAGGGCTGGTTCAGCCTGGGCATCGTGGTGCTCTGCTTCGGGCTTTTCGCCTTCAGCCGCGCCGCACCGGATGTCGTCACCGCCGGGGCACTCACCCTGCTGCTCCTGTTCGGCATCCTGACCCCGACGGAGGCACTGAGCGGTTTCTCCAATCCGGGCATGCTCACCGTCGGCGTGCTCTACGTGGTCGTCACGGGCCTCACCCAGACGGGCGCCGTCGGTTGGATCGGCCCGGGGCTGCTCGGACGTCCGCGCGGACCGACCGATGCGCGGCTGCGCCTGATGTTGCCCGTCGCGGGTCTGAGCGCATTCCTGAACAATACGCCGGTCGTGGCCATCTTTATCCCGGCGGTGCAGGACTGGGCCAAGCGACACCGCCTGGAGCTCTCGCGCCTGCTCATTCCGCTCTCCTACGCCAGCATCGTCGGCGGCACCTGCACCCTGATCGGGACCAGCACCAACCTAGTGGTCAACGGGCTCTATACGGAGCGCCTCGGCGGCGAGGGGCTGGGACTCTTCGAGCCGATCTGGGTCGGCCTGCCCATCACGATCGCGACCCTTGTCTTCATGCTCACGGCGGGACACTGGCTGCTCCCGAAACGGACCTCCGCGGCCGCCAGCTACGAGGATGTCCGCCAGTACACCTCCGAGATGTTGGTCGAGCCGGGGAGTCCGCTGATCGGCAAGAGTATTGAGGACGCGGGATTACGCCAGCTTCCCGGATTATTTCTCATCGAGATCGAGCGCGGCGAGCAGGTGATGGCGGCGGTGTCCTCGCAGGAGGTGCTGCAGGCCAACGACAGGCTCGTCTTTGCCGGAATCCTGGATTCGGTGATGGACCTGCAACGCACGCGCGGCCTGATCCCGGCGACCAATCAGGTCTTCAAGCTCGACGTACCGCGTCCGGGACGCTGTTTCGTCGAGGCGGTGCTGTCGGATAAATCGCCCTTGGTCGGCAAGAGCGTGCGCGCCGGGCGGTTTCGCAATCGCTACGACGCCGTGATCATCGCGCTGGCGCGCAACGGCGAGCGGGTCGACCGCAAGATCGGCGATATCGTGCTGGCGCCGGGCGACACCCTCCTGCTCGAGACACGGCCGGACTTCGTGGAGCAGCAGAAGAACTCGCGCGACTTCCTGCTGGTGAGCCAGATCGGGGATTCGCATCCGCTCAAGCACAAGCACGCGCCGGTCGCCATCGCCATTGTGGTCGCGATGGTCGCCGTCGTGACCGCGGGTTGGCTCGGCATGCTCGAGGCCGCACTGCTGGCCGCTGGGCTCATGATCCTCACGCGTTGCACCGACAGCCGCACCGCGCGGCGCTCGCCGGACTGGCAGGTGCTGGTGGTGATCGCGACCTCCTTCGGCATCGGCGCCGCCTTGGAGAAGACGGGCGCGGCCTCGCTGGTGGCCGGCGGTCTGATCGGGCTGGCAAACGGAGACCCCTGGGTCACGCTCGCCTTGGTTTTTACCGCGACCGCCCTCCTCACCTCGCTTGCGACCAACAACGTGGCCGCGGTGCTGGTGTTCCCGATCGCCGTGCAGGCGGCTCAAGCCATGGGGGTGTCGCCCGAGCCCTTTATCCTGACCCTGATGGTCGCGGCATCCGCCAGCTTCGCCACCCCCATCGGGTATCAGACCAACCTGATGGTGTTCAACGTCGGCGGCTACCGCTTCGGGGACTTCGTGCGGATCGGGGTCCCCTTAACCTTGGTCGTGGGATTGGTGACGGTCCTGGTCGTGCCCCTCGTCTGGTCCTTTTGACCAAATGGCCTCGATTACGCAAGAGCAGGCCGGTCAAACCCGTAGGTTGTGCTGACGTCAGGAAGCACAACATCCGCCGACGGTGGTGCCTCGCACGGCTGCATGATGCCGAGTGTCTTCTTGCTGCCGTCGGGAAAGCGGATGGTGCGGCTGGTCACACCGCCGCCGAAGTAGCAGTTAGGCGAACTCCGGAAACCTTCATACCAAGGGAGTAGGTTGTGCCGAGCCGTGCGAGGCACAACCAACCGTCGGCGCAAGTTGTGCTTCCTATCGTCAGCACAACCTACGGGTATGGAAGTTTGCGGAAATCGCCTTAGCCTTCTTGACGACGGTTCTGCCGGGCTGATCCCATCCAGAAACATCGCATACCGCGCTGAGCGCGGTTTAGGAGCTATCCGCGTATCATGCGCCGCAGTCTCTTTAGCTGGAAGTCGTTCAGGAGAAGCCATGACCCGGATCACTCAGGTCCGCGAGCTCGGACCCGCACTCGCCCTCTGCATCGTCGGCACGCTGCTCCTTGTTGCGGCGCAGAATAGCCAAGCAACGCCTTGGGCCGCGGTCGCAGCGCCGAGCAGCGGGCCGCCGGAGGTGATCGGCGGCGTATCCAATGGCTGCATCGGCGGTGCCGATCCGCTGCTGGAGACCGGACCCGGTTACGTGAGCATCCGTCGTCATCGCAATCGCTACTACGGTCACCCTGATCTTCTGCGTTTCGTCGAAGACATGGGGCGCGCCCAGCAGGCGCGCGGCGAGCGTCTTATCATGATCGGCGATCTGAGTCAGCCGCGCGGCGGGCGCATGCCATCCTCCCATCGCAGCCATCAGAACGGGTTGGATGTGGATATCTGGTTCACGCTGGCGGACTCCCCTGCCGCGGCCCGGCGTATGATGGACGATCGCTCCGATCCACAGAGTATGGTGCAAGCCGGCGGGCGCTCGGTCAGCGCGGCTTGGGGGCCGGCCCAGAGCAGTCTGATCGAGACGGCCGCACGCCATCCGGATGTCGATAGGATCTTCGTCAACGCGGCGATCAAACAGGCTCTGTGTCAAAACAGCGGCGGCGCCGATCGGGATTGGCTCCGCAAGATCCGCCCCTGGTGGAAGCACGATGCGCATTTTCATGTGCGGTTGCGCTGCCCGGCCCGAAGCCCGGATTGCGAGTCACAAGCCGCGCTGACCGGCGACGACGGCTGCGGGGCGGACCTAGCCTGGTGGCTGAGCGACGAGGCACTCAAGCCCTCGAAGGGCGGCGGCAGCGCGGCGAAGCCCGAGCCACGTATGCCGCAAGCGTGCAGCGCGGTCCTGCGCGATTTCTGATCGCCGAACCCGTCATCTGCTCGCCCGTCCGGTGAATCGGCGAGCGAGCGCATTCCAACGTCTTTCGTTGCGAACTTTGCGCCTTTGCGTTTCTCAATCGCTCGGCGTGACGGCCCGACGCAAGGCCGCCTCGACCCGCGCCGGCGCGATCGGAAAGGCGATCGCCTCGAAAACCGGAAAGCGCGCGGTCATGGCGTCGAGCTTGTGTCGGTATTCACTTTGGTAGAAGCAAATCACCTTGACCTCGGGATGTCGCTGCAAGCGTGCCATCAGCGTCTCGAGGTTGCTGGTGCGATCGCGAAAGTCGGACTGGAAGTTGTATTCGGCGACGATCACGTCCGGAATATAGCGCTTGAGGGCCGCCTGCGCCTTGCGCTGCGAGGCGACCACCTCGACCTCGAATCCCAGGTTGCGGTAAAGCGTGGTCAAGTTGGGGTAGCCGCCGAGCTCGACGATGGCCAGGAGGGTTGGGGCCAGATTGCTCATCAGGCGAAGACCACCCAGGTGGTGGCGATGTATTTCACGCCGGTCCGGATGACTGCCGCCCGGTGCTCGTGGGTCCAGAAGGGCGGAAAGAGGACGAGCTTGCCGCGCTCGGGACGGACGGAGACATCTTGATAGAGGAACTCGGTCTCCCCGCCCGGCCCCGGTACGTCGTTCAGATACCACAGCGCCACCAACTGGCGTTGACTCAGCTCATGACTGCCGCCGTCGACGTGCCAGTGATAATACTCGCCGGGTCTGTAGCGCTGGACCTGGTAACCTTCGTCCTTGAAGGGCCCTTTGAAATAGGGGTAGGTCTCGCGAAATTCCTTGATCGCGGCAGCGAGCGAGCCGAAAAACATCTGGTCGACATCCTTCCAATCCGGCTTGTTGCTCACGACCAGATCCGTGGTGCGCTTCACGCCCGGATCCTCGGTGCGAAGCTGCCCGACCCGCCCGGCATACTGGTATTCGGGCTGGGCCTCGAAACGCTCGATCACGGCGTCGCAGAAGACGGGCGGAAGCGCCAATGGCCGCTCGAAGATGAAGCTCCCGGCCTTCACCTCGCGGATCGTGGGCAACGGTGGCAGGGTACGTTCGACGGCGAAGGTCATGGCGGCTGAGTCGGCTCTTGAGTGTGACGGACTATTGTCCGGACCCGATGCGGGCAAGGTCAAACCCCAAGCGGCGGGCGAGCATCCCGATCGGGCGGCTCGCAGGCCGCACGCATCGACGGGAAGTCGAGCGGCAGGACTCCACGGTCCGGGAAGTCCTCGCCGATATTCACCCGCAAGCTTGAGTCGGGGATCGGCGATGCGATATGGGGGACTTCGGGCATCGGTGTGGCCGACGCTCCGGTTCGAGATCGGACTCGTGTGCGATCGGCCGCGGATTGTGCGCTCGACGCCCGCGGCATTTCAACCGACACCCGGCCGGTCTTTACCGTCGATCAGTTTCCAAGATCTCTCACGGAGACACGGAGAGCACGGAGGATTCGAGATCTTTCTGTCGTGCCCTCCGTGTCTCCGTGAGAGGAATCGCGAGCTGGAACCAGTGGGCCAGCGTCAACTAATCGGTGGCAAGCGGCCGTTCGATTGGCATCGAGATCGTGGATATGTTTGAGACAGACACTCGGACGCCAGCCGTGCCGACCCAAACCGACCGATCGCAGTCCCTCCCGTGCAACTGACCCGGCGGCATCGCCTCGCGGACTGGGTCATGCTGCTGTCGCTGACCCTGATGTGGGGTACCTCTTTTCTCCTGACCAAGATTGCGGTCGGTGGCCTACCGCCCGATCTGGTCGTGGCGGGACGTTTGGTCGTGGCCGCAACGCTGCTTGTCCCCGCAGCCTGGATGCTCGCGACCCGGCCGGTCGGCGGCGCGCGGCTCTGGATCTTCTACGTCCTGATCGCCGTATTCGGCAACGTCCTGCCCTTTTCCTTGATCTCTTGGGGCCAGACCTTTATCGACAGCGGTCTGGCCGGGATCCTGATGGCCGTGATGCCGTTGGCGACACTGGGACTCGCCCACTTCCTGGTGCCCGGCGAGCATCTGACACGCTATCGCGCGGCTGGTTTTGTCTTGGGGTTTGCCGGTGTCGTCGTGCTCGTCGGCCCGGACGCCTTCTCGGATCTCGCCAACGGGCAAGGGCACCTGCTGCCGATGCTGGCGGTGCTGGGCGGGGCCATCAGCTACGCCGTCTCCTCGATCCTGGCGCGTCTTCGGCCGGCGAGCGATGCGCTCTTCAGCGCAGCCTCCACCATCTCGCTGGCGTCGCTGATGATGGTGCCGATCCTCTTCATGACCGGGGATGTCGTCGGGGGTGGCGGATTACAGGTCGTCCCGGAGACACCGCACCTGATCGCGGTCGCGCTGCTCGGCGTCTTTGCGACCGCGATCGCGACCATCGTCTATTTCAGACTGGTGAAATCGGCCGGTCCCTCGTTCGTCTCTCAGCTGAACTACCTGATCCCGCTCTGGGCGGTCGGCGTCGGGATGCTCTTCCTCGGCGAGGAGCCCGAGCCGAATCATCTCTACGCGCTCGGTCTCATCCTCTGCGGCATACTGGTCACCCAATTGGAACGCCGCGGCACCGCGCCAGCGCGAGATCCGGCTCCGCGTCGGTCGGGGTAGGTCGGGATAGAGTGGTTAGTGGTTAGTGGTTAGTGGTTAGTGGTGAGGTGATTTCCGGAAAAGGATCTACCGGCAGAGGCCGAACCAGGAAAAGTGGCCGAAGGCTCTACTCGTTGTCGTTGTCGTTGTCGTTGTCGTCCGGAATCCGATGACGACAACGACAACGAAACGTTCCGCAACGGTTTCGCTCGAGACTCACGGCGTCAGGGGCTCCATCCCTTGCGGAGACATCGGACTCACTCGAACAGATCGCGGAAGGCCTTGGAGAAACGCTTGTAGGCATCCCATCCGTCCTTGTCCATGACCTGATCGATGACCCAGCGGTTCTCCTCGCTCGGACCCATCAGGGACTGGATCTCGAATCCGAGATGGCGCAGGAAGGCGTAGCTCGGACCATCGTCGGCGAATTGGTAATCGGCATACTCGCCCGAGCGTGCGTTGAGCCGGGCGATGAAGGGTCCGCCGTAGTCGCCCGGACCCAGCAGGTCCTGCGTGTTGTCCTGCACATGCTCGAAGACCTTCTTCGCGAAGGCGGTGATCAGGGTGCGGCGGTCCTCGTCCTCCAACATGCCGTGCGACATGCGATCCGCGATCTGGATCAGGAAGACCAGGTACTCCTCGATCACGTCCAGGCGTTGACGATCGCTCTCGTAGACGAAACGCTCGCAGTGCAGATTGATCGCCTTGTCCACGGCGATCCGCCAGGCGATAAAGGCCAACGCACTCGCGATCTCCGGGAGCGAGCGCTCCTGATCATCGTTCCACCAATGACTCTTGATACGTAATGCCACGTCCGACTCCTGTTTCGCGACTTGTTTGGACCGACGCCGCCCCGAGATTTGGAAAGGCGGCGCGAAGCTGATAGCTTGATGTCCTAGTATTCTACTCAGAAAATCCCCTTCCGGCTCGAGGTGTAGAGATGCCGAATCCTGCAATCAGCGCGCTGGCCGAGGCCGTGCAGTACAACTGTCACATCTCGGACGCGCGCCACGGCGCCGATGACTCGCTCTGCATCTACCTCATGAAGATGCGGGAATACTTCCGCTGGGAAAAGCACCTCCCTTATGGTGTGTCCTTGGAGCGCGGGCAAGTCGGCGAGTGGCTTCAAGCGCGCGAGCAACTCTGGGAAGAGCTCGAAGAGGCAGAGATGCGGCCCATCGAGATCGACGGCCAGCGCTACGACCCCTTCGACGCGGAGGCCATCAACAGCCGACTCGCCCCGCTCGGTTTGGTCTACAGCGGCGGGCTCGGCAACCGTGCCAAACCGCACTTCGTTCTCGGCGCGCTCGAGCAACTCCGCTCGAGCGAAGGTTATTCGGTCATCGTGGTCGCCGACGAGTATGCTCGGGACCTGACCGCACCGCCAGCCATGACCCTGGGTCGCACCATCGTCGTGCGGCGCGAGTCCCTGCGGCGCTACTTATGGGAGAAGCTCGAAGGCTGGCGCTGGCACCGTCCCGACAACGCGCTCGGACGCGCCTTCGCCTGCTACGACTTCGAGGGCGCACTCGAGGCGTCGCTCGACGCCATGACCGAGCGCGAGATCAAGGCGCTGCTGCTGCACGAGCAAGGCGAGTACGAGGCAGGACAGCGGCTTGGAGAGGAGTGGAATCCCATGCTGGCGGCGCTCGTCAACACACCTGCCGAGCTCATGGCCCGTGCGGTGCGCGACCATCTTGCCGATTGTCTCGTGACCCTGCCGACACTGGCCAAGGCGCGCGAGCCGGCCTCGCTGCACTTCTATATCGGCACCCTCACCGGCATGCGTCTGCATCTTTTTCCGGCGCTGCGCGACGCCTATGCGACCTGGCAGGAGACCGACGCGATAGACGCGTTCGCGCGACTCGCGGATCAAGGTCGCGCCCATTGGGAGCGGGTCGCCGAGGAGATGCTCAGGCTTTACCGTCGACACGGCGGCGAGACGCCCCGGGCAATCCACGCCGAGGGACCGGATGAAAACCCGGAAGGGAGCCCGGAGGCCGTCGCGGACGCGATCAGGCATCTGGTCGAATCACATCGACTCTAAACCGCGTCCAGAGCGAGATGCTAACTTTCGAGTGAGCTCGAAGTTTGGTGAATCCACGACCCTTAGCGGGGAACGCGGTTTAAAATTTTATATTTTTTAATACTTTAAACCGCGCCGGCTCCGGCGGTTCTGAAATCCGCCGAGGCCGATCCCATCCAAAAACATCGCATACCGCACTGGGCGCGGTTTAGCACCGGCGCGCGGAATCCGCAGACGGCCCGGCCGAACATCCGCCCGCGCGAGGCGATCCTGCCGGAAGTCGGTCTCGGCGCGGTTGTGGAATCCGTACCCAGCGTATATGGTTGCTCGCCGGCCTCGGCCGGAGACAGACAAGAAGCGGACTCAACCAGATCCGCATTGCGATCGAGCGCCCGTCGCGTTCGGATTCATACAGGGAACCCCTTCGTTTCGATGTTATTAGAGGTGACACAGCTCGAATGCCGGCGCGGCGACCGCATGCTGTTCTCCGGACTGGACTTCGCCGTCGCGGGGGGCACCCTCCTGCACGTGCGGGGCGCGAACGGCAGCGGCAAGACGACGCTCCTGCGCTCCTTGTGCGGGCTGTTCACGCCGGACTCGGGCGAGATCCGCTGGAACGGCGAGTCGACACGTCGTCTCGGCGAGGACTATCGGCGCGACCTGCTGTACTTCGGCCATTTGAACGGCATCAAGGCCGACCTGACGGGTATCGAGAATCTCCGTGTCGCCGCGACCTTGGACGGAGACCGCGTCGACGATTCCGCGATCTGGGCGGCTTTGGCGCGAATCGGCCTAGTCGGTTTCGAGGATCTGCCCACGCGCATGCTGTCGCAGGGCCAGAAAAAGCGCGTGGCCTTGGCGCGGCTGATTCTGAGCAATGCGCCGCTCTGGGTCCTCGACGAGCCCTTCACCGCCTTGGATGTCGGCGCCGTGGATCTGCTGGAGATCCTCATCGCCGAGCATGTGGCTCACGCGGGCATCGTCGTACTGACGACTCACCAGGAGGTCGGTCTGACCTCCGGTCAGGTCGAATGCCTTCAACTCGGGAGCTGACGGACCGTGCTGCGTGTCTTCTGGTGCGTTCTACTGCGTGATCTGACGCTGGCCCTGCGGCGACGCACCGACGTCTTGACCACACTCTTTTTCTTCATCATCGTGGTGAGCCTGTTTCCGCTGGGCGTGGGCACCGAACGGCAGATCCTGCAGATCCTCGGCCCCGGGGTGGTCTGGGTGGCGGCCCTGCTCGCCTCGATGTTGGCGCTCGAGCGTTTGTTTGCGGCGGACTACGAGGACGGCACGCTCGAGCAGATGGTCTTGACGGCGCAACCCTTGTCGTTGCTGGTGTTGGCCAAGATCACGGCACACTGGTTGCTGACCGGGTTGCCGCTGGTCCTCATCGCCCCGCTGGTCGGCATGCAGTACCATCTCTCCGACGACGCGATCCTGATCATGATGGTCGCCCTCTTGCTCGGGACACCCGTGCTGAGTCTGATCGGAGCGATCGGCGCAGCACTGACCCTGGGGCTGCGCGGCGGTGGGATCCTCTTATCCTTGCTGATCCTGCCGCTCTACATCCCTGTACTGGTCTACGGGGCCGGGGCGGTGACGGCAAGCGGCATCGATATGGCGGACACGCGTCCCTACCTCACCCTTCTCGGGGCGTTTTTGGTCGCTGCACTGACGTTCGCGCCGCTGGCATCGTCGGCTGCGCTTAAGATTTCAATCGAATAAACCGAGGGATGACCCCTTCACCAATGGCTTCGAACTGGTTTAGATTTGCCGCTCCGGCCTCCTTCTACCCGCTTGCAGGACGACTGATCCCGGTGTTTTGGATCCTGACCGGCGCCTGTCTCTTGGTCGGCCTCTACTGGGGATTTTTCCAGACGCCCGATCAACTCGGCGGGAGCAACGCGCAGAAGGAGTATTACCGCATCATCTTTATCCACGTCCCGTCCGCTTGGATGTCAATGTGGCTCTATGTCGTGATGGTGTGCTGGGCGGCGATCGGGCTAGTGTTCAACACGCGGCTCTCGTTCATGATGGCCAACGCGATCGCACCGACCGGGGCCATCTTCACCTTCCTGGCGCTTTGGACCGGGGCCTTTTGGGGGCGTCCCAGTTGGGGCACCTACTGGGACTGGGATCCTCGACTCACGACGGAGCTGATTCTCTTCTTCATGTATATCGGCTACATCGCGCTGCACTCGGCGATCGACGACACCCGCCGCGCCGACCGGGCTGCCGCCCTGCTGGCGATCGTCGGACTGGTCATGGTTCCGCTCATCTTTTGGTCCGTGAACTGCCCGGACCCGAACCAATGTGCCGCGCTCCATCAGCGGTCCAACCTGACGCAGATCGAGGGCAATATCCTTTTTTCGATGCTGGCGGTGACCTTCGCGTTCTGGATGTACTCCTTCGCGACCGTCCTGATGCGGCTACGCAGCATCATCCTGACCCGCGAGGCCGACAACACCTGGGTCCGGGATCTTCTCGTCAAGGGCGGTCCAGCATGAGCGAATTCTTCTCTCAAGGCGGTTACGCCTTCTTCGTGTGGGGCGCCTACGGCATGGTGCTGGTGCTGCTCGTGGCGGAAATTCTTCAATTGCGCGCTCAACGGCGAACCATTTTGGCCCGTCTAGGTCGATTGATCCGGATGCGCGACTCTGGAGTGAATCAATGAAAGCAAGACAGAAACGTTTGGTGTTCGTCGGCCTCGCCATCGCCGGTGTCGGCGCGGCCTCGGCCTTGGCCTTGAGTGCCCTCAACAGCAACATCTCATATTTTTTCAGTCCGTCTCAGGTCATGGCCAGCGAGGCCCCGGCCGACCACGTGTTCCGACTCGGGGGCTTGGTGACACCGGGAACGGTGGCACGCCAGGAAGACGGCCTGACGGTCAACTTCGACGTAACCGACAACGCCGAGACGGTGACGGTCGCCTATACCGGGATCCTCCCCGACCTCTTCAGTGAGGGCCAAGGTGTAGTGACCAAGGGTCGACTCGGTGCGGACGGCGTCTTCTACGCCGAAGAGGTGCTCGCCAAGCACGACGAGGAATACATGCCGCCCGAGGTCGCCGACACACTCAAAACCGCCCATGCAGAAGGCATCGTCGAGTCGACGGTTACCCGCGGAGCTTCCAACTGATGGTCCCCGAGATCGGTCACTTCGCCCTTGTTCTCGCCCTCGTCATTACGGTCGCCCAGTCATCCGTCCCGCTGCTCGGCAGCTTCGTCGGCAACCGCCGTTGGATGGAGATGGCTCGACCGCTTGCCCGCGGCCAGTTGACCTTCGTCGCGATCGCCTTCGTCGCGCTCCTGCATGCCTTTTTGACCGACGACTTCTCGGTCGAATATGTCGCGGGTCACTCCAACACCCTGATGCCGCTCCTCTACAAGGTTTCGGCGATCTGGGGAGGTCATGAAGGATCATTGCTGCTGTGGGCCTTGATGGCGGCCGGATGGGGTGCAGCAGTCGCGGCCTTCAGTAAGAATCTGCCGTTGGCGATGGTAGCACGCGTCATTTCGGTCCTCGGCATGGTGGCGATCGGCTTCCTGCTGTTCATGCTGCTGACATCCAATCCCTTCGATCGGCTCTTCCCGGCACCGCTCGAGGGCCGCGACCTGAACCCGTTGCTGCAGGACTTCGGTTTGGCGATCCATCCGCCGATGCTCTACATGGGCTATGTCGGCTTCTCGGTTGCCTTCGCCTTTGCGATCGCCGCACTCATCGGCGGCAAGCTCGACTCGGCCTGGGCGCGCTGGTCACGACCCTGGACCACAGCGGCTTGGGTCTTTCTCACCATCGGCATCGCCTTGGGCTCTTGGTGGGCCTACTACGAGCTGGGCTGGGGCGGCTGGTGGTTCTGGGATCCGGTCGAGAACGCATCCTTCATGCCCTGGCTGGTCGGCACGGCGCTGATCCATTCGCTCGCCGTCACCGAGAAGCGCGCTGCCTTCAAGAGCTGGACCGTGCTGCTGGCCATCTCGGCCTTCTCTCTGTCGCTGCTCGGGACCTTCTTGGTGCGCTCGGGTGTCTTGACCTCGGTGCATGCCTTCGCGACCGATCCGGCGCGCGGAACCTTCATCCTCGTCTTCCTCTGCATCGTGATCGGCGGGTCGCTTGCGCTCTATGCCTGGCGCGCACCGGCCATCGCCGGAGGCGGTCGGTTCGACGTCGTTTCGCGCGAGAGCTTTCTGCTGGTGAACAATCTGCTCTTCGCCACACTGACGGTCCTGGTCTTGTTCGGCACCCTTGCCCCGCTGATCTACGAGGCCGCCGGCTGGGGTAAGATCTCGGTCGGCTTCCCATGGTTCAATAAGATGTTCGTGTCGCTCTCACCCTTCCTGGTCGTGGCCATGGGCATCGGACCCTTGACGCGCTGGAAGCACGACGAGCCGATGCGTCTGGTGCGCTCGCTTTGGATCGCCCTTGCACTCGGTATCGCCGTCTTCATCGTGGCCCTGCAGCCGATCTTCGAGGACGGCGGTCTGGCCATGGCCTTCGGTCTGAGTATGAGCGCCTGGCTGGTCGGCACGCACCTGATCGCCCTCGCCGAGCGTCTGAAGAACAAGGGCGGTTTCCGGGGGCTGTCGGCCGACTTCAGCGCCCGCAACCTCAGCTACTATGGCATGTGGACCGCGCATGTCGGGATCGCGGTGTTCATCGTCGGCGTCACCATGGTCTCGATTCACGGCTCCGAGACCGACGTGCGGATGTCGCCGGGCGACGTGCATGAGGACTCGGGCTACCGCTTCCAGTTCAACGGCGTACAGGCCGTTCCCGGGCCGAATTATATGGCCCAGCAGGGCGAGTTCATTGTCTTCAAGGACGAACGACAGATCGTCGTGCTCCATCCGGAGAAGCGCTCCTATTTCTCGGGCGGCATGCCGATGACCGAGGCGGCCATCAACGCCGGATTCCTACGTGACCTCTACGTCTCACTCGGCGAGCCGGTGGGAACGGACGGAGACTGGGCGCTGCGGGTCTACTACAAACCCTTCGTGCGCTGGATCTGGCTCGGCACGATTTTCATGGCGCTCGGCGGCCTGTTGGCGATGGCAGATCGGCGTTATCGTACGGCGCGGCGGACCGCGGACGTCCCGGCCGGGGCACTGGCCGCACGCTCATGACGGCGACCACCGCTCAGACTGCACAGGCGAAGAGACGTGCGCTTATTCCGCTCGCCATCTTCATAGCCTTGATGGCGCTCTTGTTTTACGGTCTGCAACTGGATCCGCGCAAGGTCCCATCGCCGCTCGTGAACAAGCCCGCGCCCGTGTTCGAGCTCGAGTCGCTGGAGGATCCGGGCCGAACGGTCACCAACGAGATCCTCATGGGAAAGGTCTCGTTGGTCAATGTCTGGGCCTCCTGGTGTCCGTCTTGCCGTCAGGAGCATGGCGAGCTGATGCAGATCGCACGCAACAACGATGTCCAGGTCGTCGGCTTCAACTGGAAAGACACCCGACCCGAGGCGCTCGAGATGCTCAGGCGCTACGGCAATCCCTATATCGTCAGTGCCTACGATCCCGACAACCGCTACGGTCTGCACTGGGGCGTGTACGGCGCCCCCGAGACCTTTGTGGTCGACGGCGAAGGCATCATCCGTTATAAGCACATCGGGCCGGTCGACCGCAACGTCTGGGAAACCACCATCCGCCCGATCGTCGAGCAGTACAGACCTCAGTCATCATGATGCATCGCGTCCGCAAGTTGTCTTTAGGCCTCGCTCTACTCGCCGGCACGCTAGTGTTCGGCAATCCATCCGCCTACACGCTCGAAGAGTTCAAGTTCGAGCAACCTGGTCAGCACGAGGCGTTTCGCGACCTGATCGCCAAGCTGCGCTGCCTGGTCTGCCAAAACGAGTCGCTCGCCGGCTCGCAGGCGGGCGTCGCGCAAGACCTGCGCGAAGAGGTCTATCGCATGATGCTCGAAGGCCAAAGCGATGAGGAGATCGTGACCTTCCTCGTTGACCGCTACGGCGACTTCGTGCTTTACGAGCCTCCGATGAAGCCGTCGACCTATATCCTCTGGTTCGGCCCCTTCATCTTCCTCGGCGTGGGCGGCTACCTGCTATTCCGCACGCTCGGGCGCAAAAAGGCCGAGCCCGAGGAGGATCTCAGCGAGGCCGAACGCGCCCGTCTTCAACGACTGCTCGCCGCCGGCGGCGATAAACAAGAAAACATCAAATGATCATCTTCTGGATTTTGACCGCCGGGCTCATGGGCTTGGCGTTGCTTTTTGTTGCCCTGCCGCTGCTGCAGCCCGAGCAAGCAACCGAAGCACCCGAGCAGGACGAGCTGAATCTCACGGTGTTCAAGCAGCGTCTGCAGGAGCTTGATGCCGACCTGGCCGGTGGCTTTCTGGAACAAGACCAGTACGCCGCGGCTCGACGCGATCTGGAACGCGATCTGCTGCGCGACATCCCGGGCGAGCTCGCGGCATCCCAGCGTCGAGGCACGTCCGGCGGGCGCTGGATGGCGCTCGTGCTGGCGTTGGCGGTTCCGACATCGGCCGTGCTGATCTACGACGAGATCGGCCACCGCGAGATCATCGACCGCATCGAAGGCGTCGCCCTGAGCGGCGAGACACAACAAACCCTGATCGGACCCGATGGAGAGGAGCTCCCGCCGCTTGATGTTCTCGTCCAGCGTCTGGAGGAGAGGCTGGCCGAGGATCCGAACAACATCGACGGATGGTTGATGATCGGCCGGACCTATTTCACCATGCGCCGTCCGGGGCAGGCACTCGACGCCGTCTCGAAGGCCTACGCCTTGGCGCCGGAGCGTCCGGATGTGATGCTCGCCTACGCGGAAGCCATGGCCGCCAACAGCAACAACAGCCTGGAAGGGGAGCCGGCCACGCTGATCGAGCGGGTCCTGCAAGCCGAGCCGGACAACATGAGCGCCCGCTGGCTTGCCGGGATGCTCTACTATCAGCGTGGGCAATACACCGCCGCGGCAACGGCTTGGCAGCGCATCCTCGACGAGATGGACCCCGCCTCGGAGGACGCCGCGGACATGCGCGAGATGATCACCGAGGCGCGGACGCGCGCGGGCGCGCCCTCCGAAACCGCAACCGCACCCTCTCTGCCCACCGCCGCAACGCCTACCGAACCCGCCGCCGCGCCCGAGCCTGCCATCGGCGCATCGGTCACTGCCGACGTCAGCCTGGATCAAGCCATCTCGGCAGGTGCGTCCCCGGAGGACATCGTGTTCGTCTTCGCTCGCGCCGTCGCCGGGCCGCCGATGCCGCTCGCCGTCCAGCGCGTTCAGGTCAAGGACCTGCCGACCCGGGTCACCCTCGACGACAGCATGGCCATGATGCCCGACATGAGCCTCTCCGCCTTCCCGCAGGTCATGATCGGTGCACGCGTGGCCAAAAGCGGCCAAGCGACACCCCAGCCCGGCGACCTCGAAGGCGAAAGCGGGCCGATCGACAGCGCCGGAAATACCCAAGTCGCCGTCACCATCAATCGTATCAGGCCCTAAACCTAAACCGCGTCCGGCGCGACAAGCGCCGGTCGCGCGTGACCTCGACGTCGTATCGACCCAAAGAGCTCGCAGCAGACGCGGTTTAGAAATGATAAAAAATTAATCATTTAAACCGCGTCCGCTGCGTCGCTCGTCTGTTGCTGTTACGCCTCGCCCGCCTGAAACCCTCGCATATCCCTCCAAGACGCGGTTTAACGTTTAACGCTTCTCGTAGATGCCGACCAGCTCGGTGCGACCGAGAATATGGTCGTCCATGGCCAGCAGGAGCTCGTCCTTAGTCGGGGTCCCCAATTCGCTCGGCAGGCGGACATCGAGCGCGTAAAGACAATGGAAATAGCGGTGACAGCCAATCGGCGGGCAAGGCCCACCATAGCCGACCCGCCCCCAACTGTTGATCCCTTCCCCTGTCCCGGCAGGTAGACGATCGGATGTCATTCCCTCGGCAAGCATGGCCTCGGGCGGCAGGTTATAGAGGATCCAATGATCCCAGACCATCCGCGGAGCAGCGGGATCCGGGGCATCCGGATCATCGACGATCAAGACCAAGCTGGCGGTACCTTCGGGAAGACTCGCCCACGACAGAGGTGGCGAGATGTCCTCACCTTCGCAGGTGAAGCGCACGGGGATGTGCGCTCCGTCGACAAAAGCGTCCGATTTCAGAACCATTGACATCTTTACGTCTCCAGAGATGTGCTAATCTATGGGGCATAAACGCCCCGGCGCCCCGTTTCGACAGCGCTTAGGGTCACGGAGTTTTACCGAGCGGATGGCGCTCGGGCATACCGATCAAATGCACGCTCCCGGACTTTTTTTGGATAACGCGAGTACAAAGACTTGAGCCGGGGGACCGATTCGTCCGGGCAAGCGGACACTATCACCTCGAAATCACTTTTCTCTCAATAGCTGTGCGTCCTTCGGCGGCCGATTGGCCGCCTTTTTTTGCCTGCGAATCGGGCACGGGCACCGATCCGCTCTCGCCCTTCGTCACACCCACCGTACGCCGCCGCTGCGACTTGATCCGCGACAGGCGAAGATCCGAATTCCGATCGATCCCCAATCAGGGCAACACCCGAGTTACGGTATAATTTCAGCCCGTAAACAAATCTCGACGGGAAGCCGCACGACGACGCACCCGCACCTCACCCAAACGCCACTACAGGATCACCGATGTCTGATTACAATGCCGAGGACGTCCGCAACCTTGCCCTGGTCGGTCACGCCGGGTCGGGCAAGACCACGCTGGTTGAAGCACTGCTCGCCGCGACCGGAGTAATCTCGACCTCCGGCAGCGTGACCAAGGGAACCACGGTCTGCGACTTCGATCCGATGGAAAAGGAGCTGCTTCATTCTCTCGACGCATCCGTTACCAGCTTCAGCGCACACGACAAGCATGTCAACCTGATCGACACCCCCGGCTATCCGGATTTCCTGGGGCGCTCCATCTCGGTCCTGCCGGCCGTCGAGACCGCCGCAATCGTCATCAATGCACAGTCCGGGATCGAGCCAATGACCCTGCGGATGATGAAGGCGGCCG
Source organism: Thiocapsa sp. C2-2m (assembly GCF_041903745.1). NCBI lineage: Bacteria > Pseudomonadati > Pseudomonadota > Gammaproteobacteria > Chromatiales > Chromatiaceae > Thiocapsa > Thiocapsa sp. C2-2m. Next base: position 78,916 of record NZ_JBBWVD010000026.1, read on the forward strand.
ACAACCGCAACCTCTGCCGCATGATCATCGTCAATCAGATCGATGCACCCGAGGTCGATCTGGCTCAATTGACGGATCAGATCCGCGAAACCTTCGGCGCCGAATGCCTCCCGATCAACCTGCCCGCCGAGGGCGGCAAGCGGGTGATCGACTGCTTCTTCCAGCCGAGCGGCGAAGGTGCCGACTTCTCATCCGTCGCCGACGCCCATAGCCGGATCATCGACCAAGTGGTGGAGGTCGACGAAGCCCTGATGGAGGTCTATCTCGAGCAAGGCCAGGAGCTCAAGCCCGAGCAGCTGCACGATCCCTTCGAGGTAGCGCTGCGCGAGGCACATCTGATCCCGATCTGTTACGTGTCGGCGGCGACCGGAGCCGGCGTCAATGAGCTGATCGAGATCATCACGCGCCTCATGCCGAATCCTTCGGAAGGCAATCCCCCGCCCTTCCTCAAGGGCGAAGGCGCCGCCATGAGTCCGGTGAACATCGATCCCGATCCCGCCAAGCACGCCATCGCGCATGTCTTCAAGATCATCAACGATCCCTTCCGCGGCAAGCTCGGGATCTTTCGCATCCACCAGGGACGCATCACGGCGCAAAGCCAGCTCTACATCGGTGACGCGCGCAAGCCGTTCAAGGTCAACCATCTGTATCGCCTCCACGGCGCCGAGCAGATCGAGGTCCCCGAAGGCGTTCCCGGCGATATCCTGGCGGTCTCCCGCATCGACGACATCCATTTCGACGCCGTCCTGCACGACTCGCACGAGGAGGACAATTTCCACCTCTCGAGCCTGGAGTGCCCGGTTCCGCTGTTCGGCCTCGCGATCCACCCGACCAAGCGCGGCGACGAGCAGAAGCTGACCGATGCCCTGCACAAGCTCGAATCCGAAGACCCCTGCTTCCACGTCGAGCACAACGCCGCCGCGAACGAGACGGTCATGCGCGGACTCGGCGAGCTGCATCTGCGCGTGCTCTTGCGCCGGCTCTCGGAGCAGTATCACGTCGAGGTCGAAAGCCATCCGCCCAGCATCCCCTACCGCGAAACCATCACGGCCCCCGCCGAGGGACATCATCGCCACAAAAAACAAACCGGCGGCGCCGGACAGTTCGGCGAGGTCTATCTTCGCGTCGAGCCCATGGAGCGCGGCGCCGGCTTCGAGTTCGTCGATGCCGTCGTCGGCGGCGTGATTCCGAACAACTTCATCCCCTCGATCGAAAAAGGCGTGCGGCAGGTGCTCGAGGAAGGCGCGATCGCCGGATTTCCGATGCACGATGTACGCGTCACGGTCTACGACGGTAAATTCCACCCCGTCGACTCCAAAGACATCGCCTTCTCGACCGCAGGGCGCAAGGCGTTCATCGAGGCGATCGAGAAGGCCCGCCCGGTCCTGCTCGAGCCGATCGTGAAGATCCGCATCACTGCCCAAGGCACCGCGATGGGCGATCTCGCGGGCGACCTCTCCAGCCGCCGTGGCCGCATCAACGGCAGCGACAGCAAGAGCCGCGGTCGGATCGTCATCGAAGGCGAGGTCCCGCTGGCGGAGCTCAACGGATACGATGCACGCCTGAAAGCCCTCACGGGCGGTGAAGGCACCTACAGCATCGAGCTCAGTCACTACGACACGGTGCCCGCCAACATCCAAAAGCAGCTCGCCGACGCCTACGAGCGCGCGGAAGACTGACCTCGCCCCGCACACGTACCGGCGCTCCGGGTCGGTTCGTGTTCCGCTGCGGGAGAAGACATCCCTCACGTCATGATCGAGGCTCGGAACCTCCCGGCAACCTCGTGGTTCATCAGCCAGTTTCGCCTTCGAGCAAAACGCGGAGGGGTGCCGCGCCTTCGTCGGCGCGGTCGATCAGCAGGCTGCCACCGGGCGCGACGATCACCACCCGTGTCTTGGACTCGCCGGTCAGGCGGGCCAACTCGACGATCAGAGTATCGGCCTCGGAACTCCGTGGACGCGTCCGCCCGGTCCGCGCCCTCGTACAGGGTGTCCACCGCGTCCACGGCCACCTGGGGGAATCGCCGGGCGCTGGCATGAGGGTGAAGGGCAACCCTGGCCGGCCCGCCGACCCCTCGGCGGACGTGGCCGGCTCGGGCACGTTGGGCGTCTTCTCAGCCCTGGGTCTTCATCTGGTCGTAGGTCTGCGTGGTGCGCAGCAGCAGCCACAGGCCGAAGACCAAGGCGATGACCTCCGCCGCCAGGACCAGGGCGAGGGCCAGCAGGCTCAGCATGTCCACCGCGGAGACCCAGCTCGCCTGAACCGTGGTCTGGAACACCGGCACGCCGCCCTGGGGCACGGAGAGAAAGTAGAACAGCAAATGGGAGGTCTCGATGATCATCACCACGAGAGACAGGAAGACGCCGATGCTGGTGGCGACCAGTCCGGTCCACACCATGCGGACGACCTTCGACTCCGGCGGACGGGTCGCCGGGTCCGCGATCTGTTGGGCGACCTTCGTGTAGCGCCAAAACCAAAAGGTGGTGAAGATCAGCACCAGGAGCGTCGCGACGGTGAGGTGCTCGACGATCGGCAGACCCGCCCGTGGCCCGCTGGGCGAGGCGGCGAACACGAAGGAGTAGAACATCAGCACCACGGGAACAGAGCCCAGCACCAGCTGGAGCCAGAAGCCCGCTTTGCCCAGCTTGGCGAAGGCCCGGGACAGATTCTCTGCGGAAGGGGAATGCAGACTCGCGAGGAGCTTGTTCAACATGGTTCTTGCCTTCTTGTCGGGTTGAGAGCCTCACGGCCCGAGGAATCCAAAGCCGGCAATTCCAGACCCCGGTTGAGCCGTCGGGAGCGCATGCGGCAAGCCGACTGGCCGCCGTTCGGGTCCGCGTCCGACGGGGATCCCGGGGCCGGCCGCCGCATGCCGCCGCGCGCTCGTCCCGCGGTGCGAACGAGCAGCGAAGGGGATCGAGAGCCGGGTAAAGAATAGCAGACCTCTTGGTGCGGGGATACCGCGGGACGGCGTCCGGTCCGACCCGCCGCGCCGGAAGTTGGCATCTCTCGTTTGCCTTCGAACCTCGCGATTTCCGGAAACTCGAGGTGCGGCGCGAGCAGATCCGCGACGCCGTGTGCTTCACTCTGCCCGGCTGCCCGAACGCGCTGGCTTGGACGGTGACGGCGGAACCCGACGGCGTGCTCATGCATCGTGCCATCAACCGGACCGAGCACGATCCAAACTTTATCGCGTCGATCGAGACGTTCGTCGAGGATTGGCGGGCAGGGTTGGAGCGTCCGAATGTTCCGACCGTCGAGACACTTCAACGGCCGAAGAGTGCATCGTCCAGGGATCGCCAACCGACGACGCGCACGCCGCTGCGCACGTAGCTCTCCTCGCCGCCGTGGACAAGACAGGGCAACGGGTCCGACAAGGCACAAAAAAACCATGCGGCCGAGGGCCGCATGGTCTCTTTGGCGAGAGGCTGATTCGATCAGTTGAGGATCGGAACACGTCCCTGGAAAACGGCCTCGTAGTAGGCACTGGACTCGAGCAGATCGATCACCCGCGGATCAACAAGGGCATTGGCAATCTGCGCAAGCTCGTTGCTGCCGAAGTCCCCATTGTGTGTCACAACGCCTTCATGCAGCTTCGCGAGCAGGTGCTCTGCCTCGAGCTCCGCGGTGATCCGACGCTGTTGCTCGTACCAATCCTGGCCGGCCTGTGTTGCGAAGGTCCGGTCATGCGCGACACTGCGATCGAGGTCGAGTGCGAGCGGGTTGGTGTCCGACAGCACGGCGGGAGACGTGATGAGGGTCGCGATCAGGATCAAGAGTGAGGATTTCATGAATCTTTGCTCTTCCATAAAATAAGTTAATGCTAATATACCGATGAAACGAGGCTGAGTCAAGTCGTCGGATAACGTGCCATCGTTGGCGCGATGATCTTTACCGAACACCGGGTCAGCGGAAGGTGATTTCAATCAGCCGCGCGATCTCCTGCGAGATCCGCTCGTTGATTTCCTCCGGTAGCCCGAGCCGCTCGCTCGTCAGGTTGTCGTCCTTGGCGGGCGAGAGGCGGGCCAACGGATTCGAATTCTTCGGCCTGGATCTGTAAGCGCGTGTTCAGGACGCCATCCATCGTCGTTACAAGGGGCGCATGCCCGTCGGCGCGGGCTTGGCAGTGCCCAGGGGCCGTGCGCGCATCCCCACTTGATCGTGGCGCGGACCATGGCCTCTCCGGAGCGACTGGCGGACGCCGCACGAGCGACATGGCCATGATGGCGGTCCTGGAGACGCCGTGGCGCAACCGTCGCATCATCGAACGGGTCTATTGTCCTGGCCCGGGAAGCGGGGTTGGCGCCTTGCCCCCGGCGGATGCCGGTGCGGAGATGGCGCTCGCCTACGGACGCTGGCGCACGTTGCTCCTCGGCACCGGCATGCATGGGGCAGCGAGCGACGCGTCGAGCGATGCCGCACGATGACGACGGCCGAACTTGGCACCTTTCGGCTCGAAACGAGGACTCGATCATGATCGAGAGCGAGCCTGGGCAGATGTGCGCATGAGCGGATCGGCACTGGTGGCGAGGGCTCCGACATGATCGACGCGAAGCGTTTGCTCGACGAGCTGGTCGGCAGCGGTGTGGCTGGTGGCCTGGCCGAGGGTCAGATCGATGTCCAGGAGAGCCAGACCATCCTTAACCAGATCAATGGCCTCGCCCGGATGGAGCATGAACCGGGCACCCGGTCCGGATACGGGTAAGGAAAACGAAATGGGCTTGATGAACGGACCGCTCGGCAACGCATCGAAGGTCGATGCCGAGAAGGCGAACAGCGATGACGTGAAGATCCCGGGCAACTGTGAACAGATCGAGTACGCCTACCGGTTGGTGCGCGATGCCATTCTCTTCACCAACCGCAGGCTGATCCTGATCGACAAGCAGGGAGTCAACGGCAAGAAAGTCGAATATCTGTCGGTCCCCTACACAAGCATGGTGCGCTTCGCGGTGGAGTCGGCCGGCCACTTCGACCTTGAGGCCGAGCTCAAGCTCTGGACCTCGCGGATGTCGACGCCGATCCAGAAGACTTTCAGCAAGGCGGTCAACATCTACGAGGCGCAGGCGTTGCTGGCGGCGTACGTGGGGCGCTGAAAACGTGCGACGGCGGTTGTCTCTGCCCGCCGCGCCGCCACCTCGGTATCGAGGGCGCGCACGGGGTTTGCTGCCGCTGTCGTGCGCGCCCGTCCTTCACAAGCGGTGCCGAAAAACCCTCAATCCTTTGGAGCAACCCGATGACTTATGCCTTTGGCGTGGAGATCGACCACCCTTTCGACGCGGCGGTAGAGCGCGTCGTGGCCGCCCTGGCGGCGGAGCGTCTCGGGATCGTCAGCGACGTCGATGTCGCCGCGATCCTGAGAAACAAGCTGAACGAAGACATCGGCGGCTATCGCATCCTGGGCGCTTGTGCGCCGGGTTTGGCCAGCCGCGTGATTGGGTCTCGGCCCTCGGCGGGGGCGCTGCTGCCCTGCAACGTTGTGGTCCGGCAGGTGTCGCCCTCGCGTACCGCCGTGGATTTCATGGATCCGGTTCCCGTGCTCGCCTTGGTTCAGGACGAGGTTGCCGACCAGGTCGCCGCCGAGGCGCATGCTATTTTGGAGCGAGTCGCAACGGCACTGCAGGCGTAACGCGCACGACCGCTGGCCTTTCCCGGCCGATCATCATGATTTTCTTCGTTTCGTGGGGCTCAGCGCCGCAGGGTAGCGCCAGCAAGCGCGATCACCTCGCCGAGCCGCTTGCCGCGGATGCCGGGCGTAGCCCGCTCGCCCCGGGGGTACGTGCCGGCGACCTCCACGAGCAGGCAGGACGACTCGGTAAGGGCGGCCATCGGCGGCGCCGCCGGATCACGCAGGGCATCCCCGGGTGCGTGCAAAATGCGGCAGCTCAGTCGGACGCGGCGAGGTACGGCGATCCGGCTCATGGGCGACGGGAGTGCCTCGGTTCGGGAATACGGCAGTGGGACGCGAACGTCCGATGCCCGGTGCGACCGCGCAGCCGGGAAGGCGCCGGTTCAAAGTCATGCGCGCGTTGGGCAGGATCGCCCTCGCCCCCGGAGCGCATCGACCAGAATGCACTCGCCTCGGCGCCGGGTCTCGACGGCGCGCCGACGGGACAGATCGAGGCCACCGTCGTCGCCAGTCGCGCGGGGTCAGCGGCAGACGCGCCGCCGGCGGCGATGCCTATGACGCGGCGGTGCTTTCGGGGTCACTCCTCGAAGTGATCCGGCCACTGCCGGGCACCGTGATAGACACGCAGGATTTGCAGCTGATCGCCGCTGACCTGGTAGTGAGCGATGTAGGCGGTTCCGGGGATGGCCAGCTCGCGCGTGCCGGGAACGCGGCCGGGCCTGCCGATGTGCGGGCTGTCCTCGAGGTCCGTGATGCGGCGGCGAAGACGTTTCAGCAGAGCGCGCGCCGCGTCCGGGTTGTCGCTGGCAATGTCGAGAAAGATCTCCCGAAGATCGTCGCGCGCCTGTGGCGAGAAGACGATCGTCATGCGTCACGCGTGCGCGCCGTCTGCTCGATCAGCGCGTCCATTTCCTCCATCACCGCGTCGAACGGGATGCCTTCTCCGCGATCGAGCGAGGCTTGCGCATGTTTGATTCCTTCAAGCTGCCAGGACTGGGCCTGGATGTACTGCTTGAGCGCCTCGCCAATCTGCAAGCGATTCACCTGGACCGCGTTGAATGCGGCGCGATGGTCTGGTCGCGTTTCAGCGCAGGGCTTGAGGGTACGCGCTGGTACTACAAGGAACTGGTCGCGACCTTCGCCGGACGCGTGCCGACGGCGCTCGACCAGGCGCTGAACCGCGAGTGGCAGGCAGTGGAGGCCCTCGCCGCCGTGGATGGCCCGTGAGGTGCCCGCCATGTTCGCCCTGGTCGACTGCAACAACTTCTACGCCTCCTGCGAGCGGCTCTTCCGGCCAAGCCTGGAGGGACATCCGGTGGTGGTGCTCTCCAACAACGACGGCTGTGTGGTGGCGCGCAGCAACGAGGCGAAGGCACTCGGCATCCCGATGGGGGCGCCCTACTTCAAGTACGCCGAGGTGTTGCGCCGGGCCGATGCCGCGGTCTTCTCCTCGAACTACGCGCTCTACGGGGATCTGTCGCGGCGGGTGATGCAGGTGCTGGCGGGGTTCGCGCCGCGCATCGAGATCTACTCGATCGACGAGTGCTTTCTGGACTTGGCCGGGGTCCGGGATCCCACCGCCCTGGGTCTGGAGATCGCCCGCACCGTGCGGCGCTGGACCGGCATCCCGGTGGCGGTCGGCATCGCCCCGACCAAGACGCTCGCCAAGCTTGCCAATCGGCTGGCCAAAAAGGGCCAGGGACCGGCCGGGCCGGTGCTCGATTGGTCTGAGCTGCCGGATCGGGACGCCGTGCTGACCTCAGTTCCGGTCGAAGACCTTTGGGGCATCGCGGGTCGCTCGGGGGCACGTCTGCGCGCGCTCGGCATCGCCGATGCGCGGGCGTTGCGCGAGGCGCACCCGCAGCGGTTGCGCGCGTCCTTCGGGGTGGTGGTCGAGCGCATCGCCCGGGAGCTGCGTGGGCAAGCCTGTCTGGCGCTGGAGGAGGTGGCGCCGCCCCGCCGGCAGGTTATGGTCTCGCGCAGCTTCGGTGCCGCGGTGACCGCGCCGGCCGAGCTGCGGGCGGCGGTGACGGCGTTTGCGAGCCGTGCCGGGGAGAAGCTGCGGTCGCAGGGGCTCGCCGCCCCGGCGCTGACGGTGTTCGTGCAGACCAACCCCTTCGAGACGGGCCGGGCGTTCTACGCCAACGCCGTGACCCTGGGTTTCCCGGTGCCGACCCAGGACAGCACGGCGCTGGTACGGGCCGCAACGCGCGGGGTCGAGCGTCTGTTCCGCGCCGGGGATGCCTACCGCAAGGCCGGGGTGCTGCTGCCGGATGTGGTCCCGGCCGGGCAGGCGCCGGCGGATCTGTTCGCCGAGGTCGGGGAGGAGGAGCGCGCACGGCGCCGTATGGCGGTGCTGGATGCGGTCAATCGCAAGTACGGGCGCGAGACCCTGCGGTTCGCGGGTCAACTGCGCGGGTCCGGCTGGCGGCGTCGCTCGGAGCGTGGCTCCGGGATCTCGACGACGCGCTGGGCGGGGTTGGCGAGGGTACGCGCGGGGTAATCCCGACGCGGGGTTCGATGACGAACACACGGGATCGTCGAAGGTTGATCATGCGCGTCATCTATCTGGCAGGCCCGCTGTTCACCGAAGCCGAACGCGACTGACACCGCAAGACCAAACGTCTTCTGCTCGAGCAGGCGATCGTCAATGCCATGGTCGAGATGGCGTGCGACGCCATCGTGAACACGCAAGCGAGGCTGCAAGAGGCGGTGTTTGGGTCCGAGGCTGTTTTCGATATCGGCGGAGAAGTAGGCGAATCCGCCGCTATTGGGCGCGCATGATCCCGGTTCTGCGGCTAAACTCCCCGAATACACTCTCACCGCCCGGAGATCGTGATGGACGATGTCTTGCAACCGATTCGTAGACAGCTGCGCCCACCTGGTACCCCGACTTGGAGCCACTCGACCCGAGCGAGGAGCCCACCGTCGAGCTGCCGCTGCTCGGTCTGGTCAGCGCCGGTCAGCCGGTCCTCGCGGTCGAGGCGCGCGAGACCCTGACGGTTCCCGCCCGTCTGGTGAAACGGCATGCGGCAGCTCGCAGTTTTGCCCTGTACGTGCGCGGCGACTCCATGACCGACGACGGTATCGACACCGGCGATCTGGTCGTCGTGGAGCAACGCCCGACGGCCGAGAACGGCGAGACGGTGGTGGCCCGGATCGACGGCTATCGCGCCACGCTCAATCCACAACTCTCATTGCAGATGGATGATGTGTTTCGGCAGTACGCCTCGAATAAGTACAGCAATTCCCGCCGTGTACGCCCGGCATCGATCGAGACCGTCGCGGACGCATGTGGAGAACGTTCAGGCATGGCACTCCTCTCGCCGCCGGGCGGCGCTGCTGCAACGGTTGGCTTTTGGTGACCCTCAAGATTGGCTTCGAGCACAGTCGTTCACGGCGGTCCTCTAGGTGGTGTCGAGCATCAAGGCGATCAGCGGCGGGTGGATGATGGACCGATAGAGCGTCTCCCAGTTGGGGATCAGGCACAGATCGAAGCGGTTGCGCAGCTTGCGCCACAGCCGGGTCTTGCTCTTGGCGGCCGTCAAGGCGGCTTGGAACAGCCGGCAGCAGCGCTGTTGGATCTGATCGATCAGAAACGCCAGCATCATCAGGTGCATAAGCACGGTGCTGAGAGACTGTTTGCCGTGACCGAAGTGGTGCTCGAAGTGATCGCCTTGGTTCTTGAGGGTGTTGAAGGTCTCGTTTTCGATCTTCCAGCGTGCGCGGGCTCCTCGCATCAGGGTCATCAGGTTGCTGTCCTCGACGGGGATGTCGGTCACCAAAGAGAAGTGGGTGACGCTGCCGTCGGGGGCGTGTTCCCGGTACTCGAGGAAGTTCACCTCGAGGTCGAAGTTGGCGTCGTTCAACGGCACGCCGTTGAGGTAACGAAAGCGGTGGCGGAATCCCTTCGCGTCGCTGAAGCTCGCCTCGATGGTGCGCGCGCTGGCCGCCACCCAGTCGAAGAGAAACGTGTGGTCGCTCTGCTTGGCGCCGAGAATAAAACGTAGATCAAGCGCTTGCAGATGGCGAATGTGCGGGCCGTTGGAGGCCGGCGCGTCTTCCACCACGATCAGCTTCAGGTGCGGGTGCTCGCGGCGCAGATCCGTGAGCAGGCGCTTGGCGGCGTTGCGCTCGCAGTCGTTCTTCTTCGCCCCGTCGGGCTTGAGGATCGGCTCGGGGGCGAGCGGGAAGACCTCCGCGCAGTCCGGATGCACCAGCACCGCACCGAGCATCTTCCGAGCCTGAGCTAACCTACAGTTTTCAAATGGAAAGATTTTTCGGCGGGAATTGCTGCGGGATCCTGGTCCAGCTTTGGCCTACTGACGCATTAGCGGCCAGCGCTGCGATCTGCGTCGCCCCTCCTGGTCATCGAGGGCGACGCAGCGGTTTGTGATCTGTCGCTCGATGACAGGAGCGCGTTTCCGTGGTCTGCGCTCGGCTCAACCAGCAGTCGTTTGCCGTTGATCAGGGCATCGCTCACCGTGCGGCGCGCCTGCGCCAGGGTGCGTGAGAAGGTGGTCCGCGAGATGCCCATCCGCGCGGCACAGTCCTCTTGATACAGGCCTTCCAGATCCGCAAGCCGCAAGGCTTCCAACTCGTCGGCGCGCAGCGTCAGCGTCTCCAGGCCCCGTCCCGGTCGACCGCAGGGTTTGAAGCAGAGAAAGCCCGGATCGAATCCGATACAGCGGGCGCGTCGCGTTCGACCCGGCATCATGCCTCCCATGGCTCGATTGTGCAGTTCAATGCGCTCAGTAAAACGCACATATGTGCGTTTGACATTGACGGATATCAGGGCAATGCACGCGGCGGGTGCGGGACAATGCCGATCAGTCCAGTCGGAATATCACCTTCACCCCACTTTCATTCAAACGACGAGGAGCGCCGCCCGGCATCGGCTTCGGCGCGTCTTCGTTCGGAGACAGACCCTCATGAGCGAGCAGGTTGTGAACAAGACGAGGCGTCGCGTTCTCGTCGCCGCCACCGGTCTGGTGGGCGCCGTCGGCGCCGGCTTTGCGCTGGTCCCCTTCGTCGCATCGATGAATCCGAGTGCCCGCGCGCGGGCCGCGGGAGCGCCGGTCGAGGCGGATATCGCCAATCTGGAGCCTGGTGGCCTGCTGCGCGTCAAATGGCGCGGCAAGCCCGTGTGGATCACTCATCGGACACCCGAGATGCTGGCCGCCTTGCCGGAAAACGATCCGAATCTCGTCGATCCCGCCTCGGAGGTGCCACAGCAGCCGGCCTATTGTCAGAACGCCACCCGCTCCATCAAGCCGGCCTATCTGGTCGTCGTCGGCATCTGCACGCATCTGGGCTGCGCGCCGACTTATCGGCCTGAAGTCGCCCCGGATGACATGGGGGCAGATTGGAAGGGCGGTTTCTTCTGCCCCTGCCATGGTTCGCGTTTCGATCTGGCGGCGCGGGTTTTCAAGAACGTCCCGGCGCCCACCAACCTAGTCATCCCGAAGCATCGCTATCTCACCGACACGACGCTTCTCATCGGCGAGGATGGCCAGCCGGGCTGATCCGGACCGACGGGGCCGAGCCGATCGACAAGGCTCTCTCACCGCGGCAATCGCAGCATCGAACGGTACACATCACCCGTCAGAGGAGGATCCAATATCTGCACACCCTCATCGGCCGACTCTCCGAGCGGCTGCATACAGCCAACCAGGACATCCCGAAAGAACTGAAATGAAACTCGCTATTTCCATTTCCGGCCAATCGCTTGATGCACCCTTCGACGCCCGTTTCGGGCGCGCGCAGTCCTTCTGTCTGGTGGAAACGGTCACCGGCGACTGGAGCGTCCATGCCAATCCGGCCGTTTCGGCATCGGGCGGAGCCGGCGTGCTGGCCGCGCAATGTATCGCCAAGCTCGGCGCCCAGGCCGTCGTCAGCGGGGCGTACGGGCCCAAGGCGTTCCGCACCCTGTCGGCGGCGCACATCCAATGTCTCCTTGCGTCGGGCAATGAGGCCCAAAGCGCCGCCGAGATCCTGGCCGCGTTCACCTCGGGGGATTTGACCCCGGCCGATCAGGCCACGCATGGCGGCCATCACGGAGACTGAACCGGGATGCGTATCGTCATCGCCAGCGGCAAGGGCGGCACCGGCAAGACCACCGTCGCCACCAGTCTCGCGCAGGTCGCGGCCGAAGGGCACGCGGTGCGTTTTCTCGATTGCGACGTGGAGGCGCCCAACGCCGCGCTGTTTCTGCATCCGCGCCTGGAGGTCCAGCGGGACGTCGGGGTCCAGGTCCCGCGGGTGGATGAGCAGATCTGCACCCACTGCGGAACCTGCGCCGAGATCTGCCAGTTCAATGCGATTGCCGTGGTCGGTGAAACGACGCTGGTATTCGACGATCTATGTCACGGCTGCGGCAGTTGCACCTGGATGTGCCCGGAGCAGGCGATCAGCGAGCATCTGTTCGTCACCGGTCGGATCGACAGCGGGACCACACCCGATGGGATGACCTTTGCCCAGGGTCTGATGAACGTCGGACAAGCGATGGGCGTGCCGATCCTGCGCGAGCTCAAGAAACGCGCCCCCGCGGCAACGTCGGCGGGCAACGGCGCGCCGCGTCGCCCTCTGGAGATTCGCGATGCCCCGCCGGGTGCGGCCTGCCCGGTGGTGGAGACGCTGCGCGGGGCGGACTTCGTGCTGTTCGTAACCGAGCCGACGCCCTTCGGCCTGCACGACCTGAAACAGGTCGTTGCCATCGCCCGTGAGCTGAACATCCCTGCCGGCGTGGTGATCAACCGCGACGGGATCGGCGACAACGCCGTCGAGGCCTATTGCGCCGAGAGCGAATTGCCGATTCTGCTGCGCATCCCGATGGAGCGGCGCATCGCCGAGGCGATCGCCGGCGGCCGCACCCTGGTGGAAGCCGATGCCGAGTATCGGCCCCGATTCCGCAACCTGCTGGAAGGCATCCTCGCCGAGGTGACCCCATGAAACAGCTCGTCATCCTCAGCGGCAAAGGCGGCACCGGCAAGACCAGCGTCACCGCGGCCTTCGCCCATCTGGCGTCCCTGGGACCCTTTGCCGGTCAGGTCATCCTGGCCGATGCCGATGTGGACGCGGCGAATCTGGAGCTGGTGCTCCGGCCGCAGCGGTTGAACACCGAGCCGTTTCGCGGCGGTCAGGTGGCCCTGATCGACGACGACCTGTGCGCGCAGTGCGGCGACTGCGAGTCGGTCTGCCGCTTCGATGCCATCGTCGAGACCGATACGGGTTGGGTCATCGACCCCATTGCCTGCGACGGCTGCGCCGCCTGCGTCTATCAGTGCCCGACCGGGAGCATCGGCATGCAGGAGCAAACCGTCGGCGAATACGCGTACTCCGACAGCCGCTACGGACCGCTCCATCATGCCCATCTGTATCCGGGACAGGAAAGCTCCGGCAAGCTGGTCACGCAGGTGCGGCAGCGCGCCCGTCAGCAGGCCCTGGACGATCAGCGCCAACTGGTGCTGATCGATGGACCGCCCGGCATCGGCTGTCCGGTCATTGCCGCCGTCTCAGGCGCCGATCTGGCCCTGCTGGTCACCGAGCCGACGGTCTCCGGGATCCAGGATCTGCGTCGCGCGCTCCAAACCGTCCAGCATTTCGGCGTGCCGGCACTGGTGTGCATCAATAAGGCCGACCTGTATCCGGCCGGTGCTCGGGCGATCGAAGCCGATTGCCAGGCGAACGGCATCCTCACGGTCGGGCATATCCCGTTTGATCCGACCATCGCCCGAGCGATGGTGGCCGGCGAGGCGGTCACCGCGTATCGCCCCGATGCGCCCGCGAGCCTCGCCCTGTCCGCCGTCTGGGAGCGCTTGGTGTCGGCCCTGGTGCCGGGGCCGGCGCAACCGCCCGACAGGTTTGAGAAGACAGACGACGCACCGTCGCTTCAGCGGCTGTCAAAACACGAACCGATTGATCATCAGAGCAGTCGACCCGGTCTTCAATCGGCCCGGCGCGGCTGCACATCGATTCCACCAACCCTTGATCCACCCGGAGATTCACGATGAAAATTGCCGTCACCGCCGAAACCAGCCAGGGCCTCGACAGCCAGGTCGCCCAGCATTTCGGTCATGCCCCCTTCTTCATTCTGGTGGACGTCGAGAACGGCGCGGTCACCGCGACACGCGATCTCGCCAATCCCTTCTCAGACGCGCATGAGCCAGGCCAGATCCCGGACTTCATCAGGCAGCAGCAGGCCGACGTCATGTTGAGCGGCGGCATGGGCGGAGGGGCGATCGAGTTCTTCACACAGGCCGGCATCAAGACCGCCACTGGCGCAAGCGGCACTGTGCGCGCGTCGGTGGAGCGCTATCTGAGTGGCACACTGAGCGCTGCCGCCCCCTGTTCGGAAAGCGTGGCGCATGGGCACGGCTGAGGGCATTCGACGCTCAGTCGGACACCGGCTCGCCGATCGGCTGACGCGGCCCACATGATCAGCGATCCCTGGCAACGCCAACGTATTCTCGACAGCTTCGCGTTTCTGCGCGAAGCGCCGGCGGCCTTCTGCGCCGAGCTCTTCGATCACAGCACGCTGGCTCGACTCCCGGCCGGACAGCTCATCTGTCACGACGGCGCCCAGTGCACCCATCTCCCGCTGGTGCTCACCGGCACCGGACGGGTCTACAAGCTCGGTGAAAACGGTCGGGAGATCACCCTGTATCGCGTGCAGCCCGGTGAGAGCTGCGTCATCACCACCTCCTGCATCCTGAGTGGACGACCCTTTCCTGCGTTTGCCGTGTGCGAGAGCGCGGTCGAAGCGGTTGTCGTGCGGCCGGCCGAGGTGCGCCGCTGGATGGCCACGTCGGAGCCTTGGCGGGAATATCTCTTCGCCTTGATCGGCGGGCGCTTGCAGGAGGTCTTCAGCCTGCTCGACGCGGTGTTGTTCCAACGTCTGGATCAGCGTCTCATCACCTGTCTTCTGGGATTGTCGGCAGCGACGCCGGGGCGCGACATCCAGATGACACACCAGGCCCTTGCGGTGGAGCTGGGATCCTCCCGCGAGGTGATCAGCCGCGTTCTCAAAAGCATGGAACAGCAGGGGCTGCTGCGCACGACACGCGGTCACATCGAGCTACTGGATCTCCCGGCACTGGAACTGCGCGCGCAGGAGGGTTGAGCGAATCCGCCGCCTTGGTGACAAAGTCACTGAATCGACGGATCGGCCCGGTTAGTCTTGGTTCACACCCATCAGATCGGCCCGATGTGCCGGTCACCACATCACATGAGATCAACACATGACCCCGAACGTTGGAAACACCGATCGTATTCTGCGGATTATCGCCGGTATCGCCATCATCGCCTGGGGCGTCTATGCCCAGAACTGGCTTGGCGCCATCGGCCTGGTTCCTCTGGCGACCGGCCTGCTGCGCTGGTGCCTGGTCTATCTGCCGCTGAAGCTTAACACCAACAAGTAGACGGGCATCGCAGGCCGTCCCGGCGGACTGATCATCGACAGATCTCAAACACCGGGTGGCACGTCACGCTTGATCTGACCCGGCGATCCGCTCTGCGGACCCGCACCTGACAACGACCCTGACGCCTCCCTGCCCGGCTCAATTCAGGTCAGGAGTTTGGCCCGTCACGATGTAGACCACCCGCTCGGCGATATTGGTTGCCCGGTCGGCGACGCGCTCATAATTGTGTGCGATCCACGACAGGGCAACACCGGCAGCCGCTGTTTCGGGTGCATTGCGAAGCAGCTCCACGATCGCCGCGATCATCTCACCCTGCAGTTGATCCACCTGATCGTCGCGGGCCGCCACCGCACGTGCCATCTGCGCATCGCCGCCATCCCGTCCATAAGCCGTCAGGGCGTCGTGGAACATGGCTACCGCGGCCTCGCCCATCTCGGTCACGCATCGGATCAAGACCGGTGGAAACGCCTGATCCGCATGCCAATCAGGCCGTCAATGCGGAGCGCCGTGCGGAGTGTGGCTAACCCGTCTTTGACTATTCGCGCCCATTTTGCGCGTAACCCATTGTTCAGCATAAGCCGCAGGGACGAAGGTCGGCACTACAGGCGATTAGTGTATAAGGGCATGAAGCGCGGCGGTGATCCTCGGTGGCGGCTGCGCGGGCAGCTGCAGATTCAGCCGGTCGAGCAGCAGTTGCTGGTCGGCCTC
>NZ_JBBWVD010000063.1:0-16888 GCF_041903745.1 Thiocapsa sp. C2-2m
CATCCTCCGCGGTGCCGAGGTACTGGGCCATGTCGAATTCCGGTAGATCGGCTACTTCGATCGTCTTCGTCATCGGATCTCACTCCCCTATGTTGGCCGCCAAGGTTTTTGCCGCCACGATTAGCGCAGGAACGGGTTGGCATTTAAATTGTGCCCACAATCAACGCTTCATGAGCGACAATGTGGTCGCAATTGATAAAGAGGCTCCTTCCGATGCAAGTGGCGATCCGTGATTTGAAGGCCAATCTTTCCCGCATCCTGGCCCGAGCGCAGGCCGGGGAATCGATCGAGGTGACGTCCCACAACAAGCTGATCGCCCGTATCGTCGGTGTTCCTTCGGGCACCGCGGACGGTCTGCGGGAGTTGATCGGACGGGGTACCTTGTCCTGGCGTGGCGGTAAGCCGCAGCTCGCGCCTCCGGTCGAGTTGTCCGCTGAAGGAACGCCGGTCAGCCGAATGGTGCTGGAGGACCGCGATTGATCCTGTTTTGCGATACGTCCGCCTTGATCAAGCTCTACATTCGGGAAGACTTTACCGACATGATGTTGTCAGCGGCGGCGTCGGCTTCCGTCACCGCCGTGTGTCGGATCGCTTGGGCAGAGGCGATGGCCGCGTTGGCAAGGCGCTCACGCGATCATTCAGCTGATGCCGGTGCAATCGATGCCGTCCGGTGCCGTCTGCGCAACGATTGGAATGACTACGCGATCATCGAGGTCACCCAAGCGCTGGTTGAGCTGGCTGGCGACTATGCGGACACCTTTGCACTGCGGGGCTACGACAGCGTCCAACTCGCCGCTGCGCGCACGCTGCATGAGGCAAGTGGCGAGCCGGTCCAGTTTGCCTGTTTCGACAGGCGTTTACGGAATGCAGCCCGCGTGTTGGGCTTGGAGTCGGGGGACGTCCTCGATCTGCCCGGGTGACACGCAGAGCAGCTTCCCCGTCCAGGCAGATTTCTTCTGGTGGGGATGGTGTCTGTTGCGCGTTAGGCTGCTTGAAGAACAGCGCCGGCAAGCCGAGCTCATCGGGCAGTTGCGCGACGAGATTGCGATACTCAAGGGCGAGAAGGCTCGACCGAAGTTCAAGCCGAGCGGGATGGAGCAGCAGACCGAGCCCGGAAGCTCCGAGGGTGACGCCGGCGGTGACGCCGGAACCGGGGCCGGTGACGGAACCGGTGGAGCGCGCAAGCGAGCGGGCTCGGCGAAGCGGCCCAAAACCACGCAGCTCACCATCCACGACACCGTCGGGATCCCCCCCGGCATGGAACTGCCGGCGGGATCGCGCTTCAAGGGCTATCGGGTGCGGCGTAGCTCGCTCCCAGGCTCTGCGTGGGAGTGTGGTGTGGACGCTTCGCGTCCGACGCTCCATGAATGCGTTGGCGTCTGGATCGGGTCCGGTTTCCCGGCCTGCGGGGTCCGCCGCGGAGCGTCGGGGCGACACTCCCACGCGGAGCGTGGAAGCGAGTTACCGGTGACGACAATGATCGACCGACCAGCGCGAAAGCCAGTCGATGGTCTCTGCCCATGAAGGCTATCGGCTGTCTTTGACTGGCGAAACTCGGGATGTACATTTATGCTTACACTATTTTGTACATCGCGAGGCCGACATGAAACAAGCCAACTTCACCGAAGTGCGGAACCATGCCAAGACCTACTTCGATATGGTCGAATCGGGTGAGACCGTGCGGGTGCTGCGCAACGGCAAACCCATTGCCGATATCGTCCCGGTTGAGGCCGATCTCCCATCCTGGAAGCGCCGCAAGGCCCAACCGCTGGTCCTGGATGGCGTGTTGGTCAGTCGGATGATTCTCGACGAGCGCGACGCCGGGGTTTAGGAACGGCTTTGATGCGCGTTTTTTTTGATAGCTCGGCCTTCGTCAAGCGCTATGTCCGCGAAGAAGGCACCGAAGCCGTGCTGGCATGGTGCGACCGCGCCGGCGAAATCGGTCTCTCCGGAATCGCGTTGCCGGAGATCGTATCGGCCTTCTGCCGCCTGCGTCGCGAAGGCAAGATCGACGAGGCCCAGTATCGGCAGCTGAAGTCGTTGCTGTTGGCCGACATCGAGGACGCGGCGATTTGCGACATCACGCCCGAGGTCCTGGCGCAGTCGATTGTCTGCCTTGAAAACAACCTGTTGCGTGGCATGGATGCCATCCATATCGGCAGCGCACTCGCGCTGAAGGTGGACGTTTTCATCACTGCGGACCAGCGGCAAGGCGATGCCGCGAGTCGAGCGGGACTGCGCGTCGATGGGTTGTGAGTCGGCACGTTGCCGGATGGACACGCGTAGCACAGTACACCAGCGTCGGCGCGGGATTCGGTGGACTTCGCTGTCGCTCGTCCACCCTCGTGTGCCCGACATGGGCATGTACGTGTTACCTGAAAGGAGGTAACCGCGAAGAGTGGAAACCGGGGACGGGAAACCGGGGACGTACCACGGTAATCGCGATCGGTGACGAAACACTCTCCGGCGACCTCTTTCTCAGGTCGCTGGATCGCAAAGGCTGCGCGAGACTGCGCCAAACGGATTCCAGACTACGTCAGCATGGCGCTTAATCCTTGCTTCGGCCTCACGACTATTGGAAGGTACGCCCCCGTATCCCGATACAGCGGTCTATCACTGTCAGCAAGCCGGCGAAAAGGCACTCAAGGCGTTTCTTGCAGCCCATGGGCGGCCCATTCGCCGTGTCCATGACTTGGTTCTGCTGATCGACACCTGTGTCGGGTTGGATGCATCCTTCAGCCAACTGGCGGAGGCTGCCGAAATCCTCACACCTTACGGAACCACTTTTCGCTATCCGGGTGCCGCGACGGAGTTGGGAGTCTCTCCGATCGGGAGTGAGCGCGTCTGACCCGGTTGCCGGCGCTCTTGTTGCCGGCGCGGGGCGTGAGGTCACTGAACCGGGCTTAGGCTCGGTTTTTTTGTTTTGGGCTTCTTAGTTGGGTCTCGCCTATGAAGATCTCGGTCATCACGGCCACCTGGAACTGCGTCGAGACGGTCGGCGATTGCTTGGCCTCGGTCGCCGGCCAGTCCTATCCCGATCTTGAGCACATCCTGATCGACGGCGGGAGCCGGGACGGGACGCGGGAGGTGCTGCAGGCCCATCGCGACCGGCTTGCGGTGCTGGTGAGCGAGCCGGACGGGGGGATTTACGATGCGCTGAACAAGGGCCTCGCGCGGTCGACCGGCGAGGTGGTGGGTCTGCTGCATGCGGACGATGTCTATGCCGATGCGGAGGTGCTCGCGCGGGTGGCCGGGGCCTTTGCGGATCCGGCGGTGGAGGCGGTCTACGGCGACCTGGTGTATGTGGCGCGGGAGGACACCGGGCGGGTGATCCGCGATTGGCGCTCCGGGACGTTTCGGCCGGCGCGGCTGCGTCGGGGCTGGATGCCGCCGCATCCGACGCTCTACCTGCGCCGCGCGCTCTACGCACGCTTCGGTGTCTTCGATACCCGCTATCGCATCGCGGCGGATTACGATCTGATGCTGCGGATGCTCACGCAGATGTCGGGGCGGGTGCTGTATCTGCCGCAGGTGCTGGTGCGCATGCGCGTGGGCGGGGAGAGCAACCGCTCGGTGGGGAAGATCCTGCAGAAGTCCCGCGAGGATTGTCGGGCGCTGCGGTCGAACCGGGTCGGCGGGCTGGGGGCGCTGGCGTGGAAGAATCTGTCCAAGCTGCCGCAGTTTGTTCGGCGGGGGTGATGTCTGCGGGGTGGTCGACGCCCCCGGAAACAGCCCGATCTCCGGGTCCGCCGACTTCAGTCGGCACGGAGCCCGGGCGAGCGGGCCGATCCGGCGCGTCGGGATCGCTCGTCACACGCGCCGACTGAAGTCGGCGGACCCACGCGGGTACCGGTCGCCAGGCGAGGCGTTGCCGCAGGATGATCCCGGGCAGCGGCCACCGGACGTCGGCTGGGCCCGCGCGCGGCTCGGGGGGCGCCGAGGGTGGCGTTGCGGGATGGGTTGAAGCCGACGATCGGCTCGTTTGATGGGTTGTTGCGGAGGGTTGCTTGAGGCTCGGCTCCTGGGTGTTGTGGCCAAGGACAATCCTCACTAAAGTAGTCGTTCTGGCCATTTCACCCATTTAGGGGGCAGCATGATTGTCGTGACTTCGGTCGAAGCCCAGAGCCGTTTCGGAGAGTTGATTGATCGGGCGCAGCGGGAGCCGATCGAGATTACGCGCCGCGGGCGGCCGGTCGCCTACGTGGTTTCGGAACACGACCTCAGGGAGCTGGGCGACGTACGCAGGCGCAGGGAAGAGGCGGTGCGATGGTATGCAAACTATCGGCGAGCTATCGCCGCCTCACCGGAGGCAGCGGCCCTGACCGACGAGGACATCGATCGACTCGTCCATGAGCTTCGCTAGGCGGATCGTCCTGGACACGGGTGTTCTGGTGAGCGCGGCGATTCGCCCGGGTTCAGTCCCGGCCTTGGCCTTGGAGAAGGCTCTGCTCAATTTCGACGTGTGCGTCAGCCGGGAGACCCTGGCCGAGCTTGTGGCCGTGCTGAGTCGGCCGAAGTTCGATCGCTACGCGCCGCCACGGCAACGGGACGATTTCGCGGCGGGGTTTCGCGCTCGGGCCGTTGTCGTGGAGGTGCCGACGACGGTCTCGGATTGCATAGACCCCAAGGACAACATGTTTCTGGCACTGGCCGAGACGGCCGAGGCGGACCTGATCGTTTCCAGCGATCCACACCTGACGACTCTGCATCCCTGGCATGGGATTCCCATACTTCTGCCGGCCGCATTCCTCGTCGGGATTCGCTAGGTTGGCGACGCTCCCATGCAGAAACCGGGGACGTACCACGGTCATCGCGATCGGCGACCGGCCATCGCCCGTCACAGTAGCCCTGCATGACCGACACCGCCGAGCCCACCCCGCGCAGCGACCACGACAGCCCTTGGAAGGAGGCCCTGGAGGGCTATTTCCCGGAGTTCCTCGCGCTGCTCTTTCCACGCATCCATGCCGGCATCGACTGGTCCCTCGGCTACCGATTCCTCGACAAGGAGCTCCAGCAGATCGTTCGCGACGCCGACATCGGTCGCCGCTACGCCGACAAGCTCGTCGGCGTGCACAGGCTCGACGGTCAGCCGGCCTGGGTGCTGGTGCACGTGGAGGTGCAGGGCGAGCCCGAGACGGCCTTCGCCGAGCGGATGTTTGTCTACAACCACAAGATCCGCGACGCCCACGGCGTGCCCGTCGCCAGCCTCGCCGTGCTCGCCGACACCGATCCGCGCTTCCTCCCCGAGCACTACTCCGACGACCTCTGGGGCTGTTCCATCACCTTTCGCTTCCCGATGGTCAAGCTCATCGACTGGGGCACCCCCGAACGCTGGCCCGCGCTCGAGGTCAGCGACAACCCCTTCGCCCTGGTCGTCATGGCCCAGATCCGCGCCAAGGCCACCAAGGATGCCGAAACCCGCAAAGCCTGGAAGTTTCGCTTGATTCGCCTGATGTATGATCGCGGCTACGCACGCAAGGACATCCTGGAGCTGTTCCGCGTCATTGATTGGATGATCAGACTGCCCGGAACCCTGGAGGACTCTTTCCTTCAGGAGCTCTACACCTACGAGGAGACCAAACAGATGCCGTACGTCACCAGCGCCGAACGCGCCGGGATCAAGAAAGGGTATCGCCAAGGCGAGGCCGACCTCCTGCTCTGGCTGATCGAGAACAAATTCGGTGCCGACTCCGCCGAGGCCCTGCGCGAACGGATCGAATCGGCCGACAACGACAGTCTGCGCCGCTGGTCCGTGCGCATCCTCACCGCCGACACCCCGGATGCGCTCTTTCAGTGAGGCTATCGGTCCACAGAGCGGGCCCTACCTCGACCGATACGGCCGAATCCGCCCCGCCGAGCCCACCCGGCAGGAAAGACAAGGCCCGGCCGGCATACCGAGCGCATAGATCTCCATTGCCTGCAACAGCTGCGCATCCACCCCGAGCCAGCCAATGTTGGCATGATTGACAACGGTCGACCTGATAGGCACATTCTCCGGCATGTCTGCTGAACTGATCACACGCCTCAAGGACGTCACCCTAGAGGGTGACATCATTGAGCTGGTGGTCTGGCGACTCCCGGAGCCAGTACCACCGTCCGGACATTGTTACAAATACCGTCTGGTCTATGTGCGCAATGGACGACGGCTGATTGGTTTCGACAACGAGCGTGGCAAAGGTGACCACTGCCACATCGGCGGCAAGGAACACCCATACCGGTTCAGCGGCCCCGAGCAACTGATCGAAGACTTCATCGAGGAGGTCCAACGATGCCGCAACGCAGACTGACGATCACAATGTCCCCGCACTGGAAGGATCTGCTACGCGCCCAGGCAGGCGCCTTCAGTGCGTCCGGCTACCGAGGCGAAACGCTCAATTTCGAGAGCCCGGCCGCCTTTTTCAGCCAACTGACGGAGCGTCGGTGGGCATTGTTGCAGTTGCTCATCGGGGCCGGCGAGCTCGGCTTGCGCGAGACCGCTCGGCGCGCCGGCCGCGACGTCAAGCGGGTGTCCGAGGATGTGGACGCGCTGGTGAACGTGGGACTCTTGGAGCGCACAATCAGTGGTGGTGTCTGCTGCCCGTTCAACGAGATCCATGTCGATCTTCACCTGACGGAGAAGACCAAGCAAGCCGCCTGAGACACGACAGCCAGCCTCTGTCTTCAGACCGATCAGAAGCGCTTCGTCGCTTCCACGCTCTGAGATCGTGAAAAGTATTCCCGCTCGGGATCGAAAAACCCTCGCCAGCCCGCAACGGCCGCCGGACCTCCGCACATCGGACCCTACGTCGAGCCAAAGGCACTCAAGCACCTGGGGACGGTGCGTCGCCTGTTCATCAAACCCTGCAGGGGACTGGACTCCGACCATCGCCCGTCACAGGAGCCCCGCATGAGCGACACTGCCGAGCCCACCCCGCCCAGCGACCACGACAGCCCTTGGAAGGAGGCCCTGGAGGGCTACTTCCCGGAGTTCCTCGCGCTGCTCTTTCCACGCATCCATGCCGGCATCGACTGGTCACGCGGCCACCGGTTCCTCGACAAGGAGTTCCAGCAGATCGTCCGCGACGCCGACATCGGTCGCCGCTACGCCGACAAGCTCGTCGGTCTGCACCGACTCGACGGTCAGCCGGCCTGGGTGCTGGTGCACGTGGAGGTGCAGGGCGAGCCCGAGACGGCCTTCGCCGAGCGCATGTTCGTCTACAACCACAAGATCCGCGACGCCCACGGCGTACCCGTCGCCAGCCTCGCCGTGCTCGCCGACACCGATCCGCGCTTTCGCCCCGAGCACTACTCCGACGACCTCTGGGGCTGTTCCATCACCTTTCGCTTTCCGATGGTCAAGCTCATCGACTGGGACACCCCCGAACGCTGGCCCGCGCTCGAGGTCAGCGACAACCCCTTCGCCCTGGTCGTCATGGCCCAGATCCGCGCCAAGGCCACCAAGGATGCCGAAACCCGCAAAGCCTGGAAGTTTCGCTTGATTCGCCTGATGTATGATCGCGGCTACGCACGCAAGGACATCCTGGAGCTGTTCCGCGTCATTGATTGGATGATCCAATTGCCCGGAACCCTGGAAACGGCCTTCCGCCAAGAGATCTTCACCTACGAGGAGAGCAAACAGATGCCGTACGTCACCACCGTCGAGCGCGCTGGGATCGAGAAAGGGTATCGTCAGGGCGAGGCCGACCTCCTGCTCTGGCTGATCGAAAAGAAGTTCGGCGAGACCTCTGCCAATGCCCTGCGCGAGCGTGTCGAATCCGCCGACAGCGACACCTTGCGTCTCTGGTCCGAACGCATCCTTACAGCCGACACCCCGGATGCGCTCTTTCATTGAGCCGCTGACCAGCCTCGCGCGGGAAACCGGGGACGTACCACGGTCATCGCGATCGGCGACGAATCGGCCTCGCTTGCTTCCGAGCGATCTGCTTGGGGCCGGCGCATCCCCGATCCGATGTCGGCGCCGACGCCCCGCCGTGCCGGGTGCGCCAACGGGGAGCGGTTGCGGGACAAGTGTAGCGGCGACTTTAGTCGCCCTCTCGCTCCTGCGGCTTGGTTTCCGGGCGACTGAAGTCGCCCCTACCTCTGGGCGACTGAAGTCGCCCCTACACGCCTACCGCCGCCAGCACGGGATGCGCATCAAGGTCGCCCGTATCTTCAACACCTACGGGCCGCGGATGCATCCCAACGACGGCCGCGTGGTCTCGAACTTCATCGTCCAAGCGCTGCGGAACCAGCCGATCACCATCTACGGCGAGGGGACGCAGACGCGCTCCTTCTGCTATGTCGACGATCTGATCGAGGGCTTCATTCGTCTGATGGACAGCCCCGATGAGCTGACGGGGCCGGTGAACCTCGGCAGTCCGGGCGAGTTCACGATGATCGAGTTGGCGGAGACCATCCTTGAGCTGACTGGCTCGCGTTCGGCGCTGATCCATGAGGCGTTGCCGCAGGATGATCCGCGGCAGCGCAAACCGGATATCGCACTGGCGCAAGACAGGCTGGGGTGGGCGCCGACGGTGGCGTTGCGCGATGGGTTGATGCCGACGATTGGGTATTTTGAGGGGTTGTTGCGGGGGCAGGGGGCTTGAGTCTCGGCTCCCGGGTGTCGGGGGAACCTCAGTTCCTTGCTAGGTGTTGGGTGAGGTGGCGGCATTGAAACGGGTCGCCGGCGCTAGCAGTAAGATCAGAGGCGCTTGCGTGCCGAGCGCCGTTCGGCCGTTTACCGTGGTTTTCCGCAATCTGTTTTTGGGGTGTACTCATGGAGTGTCTGGTCAATTTACATATCGAGGCATTGGAAGAAGGTGGCTACGTAGCAACCTCCGATGAGATTCAGGGTCTGGTCGCACAGGGTCGGACCGTTCAGGAGACATTGGAGATTGCGAAGGACGTGGCGAGGCGTCTGTTGGAGGCGCAGACGGAGCGTCAGGCAAAGCAGCCGTTGAGGCCGGTGGGCGTCGCATTCGATTACCCGTTGTTGATCGGATCTTAGGCGGATGGGGCGATTGGCGGGCTTACGTTATCGGGACGTTGCGCGACGTTTGAAGCAACTCGGCTTTGCATTCGATCGGCAAGCCGCCGGTAGTCACGAGATCTGGTTCAACGTGACGACCGGGCGATACACGACGCTACCGAATCATCCGGGTGACATGCCCGAAGGCACGTTGCGTGCAATCTTGAAACAGGCGGATATCACGCCGGAGGAGTTTCTGCGTGCTCGCTGACGGCAAGAGGCCGCCCGCGCCTGGACAACACAGTGCGCCGACGACAGGTCGGGTCACAGACGGTTTCGTGATGCAGCTCATTCAGTTGGAACACAGGCGATCCTTCTCTGGAGCCCGAAAGGAGGTCTGATCATCCGCGTCGGTAAACGCATCCTGTCTTTGGTTGGAGTGATGGCGATGCTAGTCGGCACCGGCCTGTCGGGGCGAATGAATTCGCCCCGACAGGCCGGTCGATCCTTTCTCAGAGATCACCTGAGATGTCGCCGGTGGCGCTGGCTGGTGGGGTACGTTCCGTGAATTGGCATTCCGTCTGCGAATGGCTGGAAGACCTTTAGGGGCTGTCGGGGCGAATGAATTCGCCCCGACAGGCTTTTGGCTTAGCTGGGGATGAGCGTTGTTGTTGAAGAACCGGGCCTTGTCCCGGTTTTTTCGGTTTTGGACTGCGCTCGAAAGCCCGTACTTCGAGTTGTTGCGCAACGACGCCACCTTCCCGCTCTCTGCCGAGGTCGACGAGATTGACACTCTGGCCTGCCGGTATCCCCGATCCAATCTTGGTCTGCCGGCCCCAGCACGGCCTGCGCATCAAGGTCGCCCGCATTCGGAGAAGATCGGCTTCTTGTGCCGGAGTGAGCGATGTCTTGATGAGGGGGAGGGGGGCGCGGGGATTCGCAAAGCAGCGCTTTGCGGCGCCGGGATGTCGGGTTACGCTGCGCTAACCCGACCTCCGGCGAATACCTGCACAGTCTCGGAGTGTGGGAGCGTGGTGGAATTTAAATTGTGCCCATAATCAACTCTTCATGAGCGACGATGTGGTCGCAATTGACAAAGAGGTCTCTGCCGATGCAAGTGGCGATCCGTGATCTGAAGGCCAATCTTTCCCGCATGCTGACCCGAGCGCAGGCCGGGGAATCGATCGAGGTGACGTCCCACAACACGCTGATCGCCCGTATCGTCGGTATTCCCTCGGGCACCGCCGAAGGTCTGCGGGAGTTGATCGGACGGGGTACCTTGTCCTGGCGTGGCGGTAAGCCGCAGCTCGCGCCTCCGGTCGAGTTGTCCGCTGAAGGAACGCCGGTCAGCCGAATGGTGCTGGAGGACCGCGATTGATCCTGTTTTGCGAGACGTCCGCCTTGCTCAAGCTCTATATTCGGGAAGACTTCACCGACGTGATGCTGGCAGCGGCGGGGTCGGCTTCCGCCACCGCGGTGTGTCGGATCGCTTGGGCAGAGGCGATGGCCGCGCTGGCAAGGCGCTCACGGAATCGGTCGCCGGCGCTAGCCGGGGAGTCGGGTTACGTTGCGCTAACCCGACCCCGGCGAAGACCTGCACAGATCGCGTAGGGCGGATTAGGTGCGCTGGCTCCGTGGCCCTGGAAAAGAATAGGTTGGCGCGCACCCAACCCCAAACGGTAGGTCGGATTAGGGCGTTGGGTGCGGTGAGGGACGAACCGCACCGTGCTCCACCGTTGGCGTCAGACCAGGCGCGGTTCCTGCGTCACCGCACCCTACGGGCTCAACGGACCGCCTTGATGAAGGTGTGGGCGTCTCGATCGGGTCCGGTTTCCCTGCCTGCGGGGTTCGACGCGGAGCGTCGGGGCGACAGTCCCGCGCGGAGAGATCGTGCAAGTACTCCCCGACGGTGTCGACCGAAGCGCCGATCGCGTAGGTCGGGTTAAGTGCGCCGGCACCGTCGCCTCTGAGAAAGAACAGGTTGGCGCGCACCGTAACCCGACATGCGGCGCCGGGATGTCGGGTTACGCTGCGCTAACCCGACCTACGGCGAATACTTTCACAGTCTCGGAGCGTGGGAGCGAGTTATGCGAGTTATGACACGAGCGACTGGTCCCGGGGCGTCCGTCCGGGGTTTCGCGTCCGGGTGTGGGATCCCGAGGCGCACGGACGACACGGTGACCAAAGCCAGAGGTTTCAGAACTTGAAACACCGTATCGCCATACCGATGACGATATGGAAAACTTCCGTGCAGGCTCCTACAGCATGAGCATCCCTGAGTGACCGATCGATCGAGGAGCGGTTGCCCGAGGCCGAAGCCAATCCGAAGCGTTCGAGGGCGCTGGCAAACGCGCGCGGGCGCTTGGTAAACACTTTGTATCCGGATGGGTTGTGTGTCTGGTCCGGTTATTCATCGATGTCGAGGTTGAAGATGTCTGCGATAGTCAGCAAGCCAGATGCGTATAAGCTGATTGATCAGCTTCCCAATAATGCAACTTGGGACGACTTGATGCATGAAATTTATGTACGAGAAGCGATTGAGCAAGGGATAGAGGATAGCAAGGCAGGAAGAACGAAAGATGTTGGCGAGATCAGAAGGAAATACGGATTACCTGAATGAGAGTTCACTGGACGGAAACAGCCGAGGCGCATTTGGATGCGATCCACACTTACATCGCTCAAAATTCGGAAACCTACGCGTTGCGTACGGTCGATCGTATCACGAAACGGTCAAATCAGATCGCCGAGTTCCCGCTGTCTGGACGAAGAGTACCGGAATATGACGAAGAGCACGTCAGGGAAGTCTTTTCCGGTCCATATAGAATCATATATCAGATTAAACCGGACCAAATTGATGTCATCGCTGTGATCCACGGTGCCATGCATGTTCTGCGGGATGCGCAGGAATAGCGGTGCCAATCAAGCGGAGTGAACCAATCCCTGAAACGACGCGGATCGACATCATCGCTGGCGCTCGGCCAAACTCAAACTGCCTCCCACGCGCCACACCAAACTGGCTCTCACGCTCCGAGATCGTGCAAATATTCCCCGACGGTGTCGACCGAAGCGCCGATCGCGTAGGTCGGCTTTGGTGCGCCGGCACCGTCGCCTTTGAGAAAGAACAGGTTGGCGCGCACTGTAACCCGACATGCGGCGCCGGGATGTCGGGTTACGCTGCGCTAACCCGACTACGGCGAATACTTTCACAGGCTCGGAGCGTGGGAGCGAGTTACGCGCAGAGTGGGAGAGAGCGTCGGGGGTGTCGTTTGGACCGAGTATCGGACGGGCGATCGTGACGCCTGGGGCACGCAGCGACGGTGCACGAAACCTCGTCGGTCCGCATCGGCCATCGGTGCGCACAGCGGAGCCGACATCAACCGAAATTCACTCAAGCGCCCCAGGATGGCACGTTGAGTGTTCATCAAGCCCTGCAGGGGATTAAACTGCGACCATCGCCTGTCACAGGAGCCCCGCATGACCGACACCGCCGAGCGCACCCCGCGCAGCGACCACGACAGCCCCTGGAAGGAGGCCCTGGAGGGCTACTTCCCGGAGTTCCTCGCGCTGCTCTTTCCACGCATCCATGCCGGCATCGACTGGTCATGCGGCCACCGGTTCCTCGACAAGGAGTTCCAGCAGATCGTCCGCGACGCCGACATCGGTCGCCGCTACGCCGACAAACTCGTCGGTCTGCACCGTCTCAACGGCCAGCCGGCCTGGGTGCTGGTGCACGTGGAGGTGCAGGGCGAGCCCGAGACGACCTTCGCCGAGCGCATGTTCGTCTACAACCACAAGATCCGCGACGCCCACGGCGTACCCGTCGCCAGCCTCGCCGTGCTCGCCGACACCGATCCGCGCTTTCGTCCCGAGCACTACTCCGACGACCTCTGGGGCTGTTCCATCACCTTTCGCTTCCCGATGGTCAAGCTCATCGACTGGGACACCCCCGCAGCCTGGCCCGTGCTGGAGGTCAGCGACAATCCCTTCGCCCTGGTCGTCATGGCCCAGATCCGCGCCAAGGCCACCAAGGATGCCGAAACCCGCAAAGCCTGGAAGTTTCGCTTGATTCGCCTGATGTATGATCGCGGTTACGCGAGGAAGGACATCCTGGAGCTGTTCCGCGTCATCGATTGGATGATCAGACTGCCCGGAACCCTGGAGGACTCTTTCCTTCAGGAGCTCTACACCTACGAGGAGACCAAACAGATGCCATACGTCACCAGCGCCGAGCGTGCCGGTTACCACAGAGGCGAGGCCGACCTCCTGCTCTGGCTGATCGAAAACAAATTCGGTGCCGACTCCGCCGAGGCCCTGCGCGAACGGATCGAATCGGCCGACAACGACAGCCTGCGCCGCTGGTCCGTGCGCATCCTCACCGCCGACTCCCCGGATGCGCTCTTTCATTGAGCCGCCGACCAGCCTCGCGCGGGAAACCGGGGACGTACCACGGTCATCGCGATCGGCGACGAATCGACCTCGCTTGCTTCCGAGCGATCTGCTTGGGGCCGGCGCATCCCCGATCCGATGTCGGCGCCGACGCCCCGCCGTGCCGGGTGCGCCAACGGGGAGCGGTTGCGGGACAAGTGTAGCGGCGACTTTAGTCGCCCTCTCGCTCCTGCGGCTTGGTTTCCGGGCGACTGAAGTCGCCCCTACCTCTGGGCGACTAAAGTCGCCCCTACACGCCTACCGCCGCCAGCACGGCATGCGCATCAAGGTCGCCCGTATCTTCAACACCTACGGGCCGCGGATGCACCCCAACGACGGCCGCGTGGTCTCGAACTTCATCGTCCAGGCGCTGCAGAACAAGCCGATCACCATCTACGGCGAGGGGACGCAGACGCGCTCCTTCTGCTATGTCGACGATCTGATCGAGGGCTTCATTCGTCTGATGGACAGCCCGGACGACCTGACCGGGCCGGTCAACCTCGGCAACCCCGGCGAGTTCACCATGATCGAGTTGGCCGAGACCATTCTCGAGCTGACCGGCTCGCGCTCGGCGCTTGTCTATCAGGCGTTGCCGCAGGATGACCCGAAGCAGCGGCAACCGGACATCGGCCTGGCTCGTGCGAGCCTCGGATGGGAGCCGAGGGTGGCGTTGCGGGAGGGGTTGAAGCCGACGATTGCGTATTTCGACGACCTGTTGCAGCGGACGAGAGATCTAGGGGCGCAAGGGGCGGTGGGACCGGACGCGGCCTAGAGAGAACTTGAAAGATCGATGCACTGGCTCGGTTTGGTACTTGGACGCTTCCTCGGATTCTTCGGTCTTTTGCACATGGCCGCTAGCGCGGCGTCTGGAGGCTCCGCGGGTCGGGCGCAGAAGCGGCCGTCATCTTTGAGTGCGTTGGTCGGTTGTAACCGGATGTGCGGGGCAGAGTGTGTCGGAAAGTCCCTGATGACGAAGGAGGGCGGTTCGAGATGAGACAGTGGCAACGACTCTGGTGGATCGCCGTGTGGGTCGTTGTGATCGGTGCCGTCGTAGGATGCGCCGGGACGCCTGCGAGCGACGGGGAGAAGGGTGCGACTTCTTACGCCGAGGAGGCGCAGGCCCGGGCGGCGCACGTGCGCGCGACCGAGCTGAACCAGGCGCTGGCGATGGCGGCGGCCGGGTCCGGCGGGGACCTCTCAAGCCATGATTATCGGCTCGGACCGGGCGACGTGATCAAGATCGAGGCGCCGCAGGTGCCGGAGATCCAAGGTCTGAGCGTGCGGATCACGGGGCCGGGAACGGTGAATTTGCCCCTGGTGGGCGAGCTGCGGTTGAGCGGGTCCACGGTCGGCGGGGCGGAGCAGCTCTTGTCGCAGCGCTTAAGCCGTTTTGTGCATCAGCCGCAGGTCGCGATCTTCGTCCAGGAGTTCGCCTCGCAGGAGGTGACGGTGACGGGCGCCGTGACACGCCCGGGTGTCTATCCGATCACGCGTCCGAGGACCCTGATCGAGGTGCTGTCGATGGCGGGTGGGTTGGCCGGGAATGCGGGATCGACGGTCGGGGTGCGCACTGTGGGGCCGGATCCGCAGACCGGGGAGCTGACCGCGCAGAATCTGATCCTGGACTTGCGGGATTTGGTGGCGAATCCGAATGCGAGTACGCTTGTGTTGCGCGGCGGGGATAGCCTCTATGTGCCCGAGGCCGGGACCATCTTCGTGGACGGCGCGGTGGCCGAGCCGGGTTCGTTCGCATTGCGCCCGGACATGACGGTGCTCAAGGCGATTGCCGAGGCCGGAGGGACCAACTGGGAGGCGATCGACTCGAACATCCGGGTGATCCGGCACGACGGCAGCGGGGCACCGCGGGAGCTGGCGGTGGACCTTGCGGCGGTGCGTGATCGCGGGGTCGCCGACTTGCCGTTGGAAGACGGGGATGTGGTGATCGTCGACAGTAATACGGTGAAGAAGGGCGCGGTCACCATGTGGAATCAGACGCTGCGGGTCTTGTCGCTGCGGGTCTTGTATCGGTGATGCGGGCGGGGGTTGGCCGGTGATATGCGGAGAGGTTTCGCAAGTTCTCCCGCGCGGGATCGGGAGCGACGGCTCCACGGCGATTGGGCCGAGGCGGGACGCGCAACAATGAGGCGGGGACCGGGGCCTTAGGCGAATACCGGAAACCCTCATACCAACAGCGTAGGTTGTGCCGAGCCGCGCGAGGCACAACCAACCGTCGGCGCGAGTTGTGCTTCCTATCGTCAGCACAACCTACGGGTATGGAAGTTTGCGGAAATCACCTTAGCGTTGGGCTTCGTTCCTCAGCCCAACCTACCGGAATTCTTCCAGGATCTCGCGGGTTGGGAGCGAGTGGTTGGTCTCGTCGCGCGGGTGTGAGCGCCTCCGGCCCGGGTTGCCGGGGCTCTCGCCGGCGCGGGGTGTGCGTTGACTGAAACCGAGCTTGGGCTCGGTTTTTTTGTTTTTGGCTTATGAGTTGGGTCTGCGCTTATGAAGATCTCGGTCATCACGGCCACCTGGAACTGCGTCGAGACGGTCGGCGACTGTCTGGCCTCGGTCGCCGGGCAGTCGTATTCGGACCTCGAGCACATCCTGATCGACGGCGGGAGCCGGGACGGGACGCTGGAGGTGCTGCAGGCCCATCGCGACCGGCTCGCGGTGCTGGTGAGCGAGCCGGACGGGGGGATCTAGGATGCGCTGAACAAGGGCCTCGCGCGAGCGACCGGGGAGGTGGTGGGTCTGCTGCATGCGGACGATGTCTATGCCGATGGGGAGGTGCTCGCGCGGGTGACCGGGGCCTTCGCGGATCCGGCGGTGGAGGCGGTCTACGGCGACCTGGTGTACGTGGCGCGGGAGGACACCGGTCGGGTGATCCGTTATTGGCGCTCCGGGACGTTTCGGCCGGCGCGGCTGCGTCTGGGCTGGATGCCGCCGCATCCGACGCTGTATCTGCGCCGCGCGCTCTACGGGCGCTTCGGTGTCTTCGATACCCGCTATCGCATCGCGGCGGACTAGGATCCGATGCTGCGGATGCTGACGCAGCTGTCGGGGCGGGTGCTGTACCTGCCGCAGGTGCTGGTGCGCATGCGCGTGGGCGGGGTGAGCAACCGCTCGCTCGGGAAGATCCTGCAGAAGTCCCGGGAGGACTATCGGGCGCTGCGGGCGAACCGGGTCGGCGGGCTGGGGGCGCCGGCGTGGAAGAATCTCTCCAAGCTGCCGCAGTTTGTTCGGCGGGGGTGATGTCTGCGGGGTGGTCGACGCCCCCGGAAACAGCACGATCTCCGGGTCCGCCGACTTCAGTCGGCACGGAGCCCGGGCGAGCGGGCCGATCCGGCGCGTCGGGACCGCTCGTGACACGCGCCGACTGAAGTCGGCGGACCCACGCGGGTACCGGTCGCCAGGCGAGGCATTGCCGCAGGATGATCCCGGGCAGCGGCCACCGGACGTCGGCGTGGCCCGCGCGCGGCTTGGGGGCGCCGAGTGTGGCGTTGCGGGATGGGTTGA